>DIZU01000080.1:0-2188 GCA_002429455.1 Methylotenera sp. UBA6020
AATAGCATCAAACTCACACAGGCCAACATGTATCTTGCAATTGCGACATTCACTGAAAGCAATTGTCCATTATTGCTGACTAACTTTAATTGCCAAGTTTGCATGGCCAGCGTCTGGCCACTTTTTAACCAGCACCAAACAAAATAGACACCAACTGACAACAGCAAAAATAGCTGTAATAGATATCGTTTAGCACCATGAGTCGCATCGCCGGCTAGCCACAGAAAAACCAATGCACATGCGAAAGAAATTGCAATCACCACAAGTGCGTCATATATAAGACAAGCGCCTAGCTTGAGTAAACTAGGCGCAGTTGTTCGGATTAGCTGTTTATTTTGCATGTTATCTACAAACTACTCTAAATCAGCGTCGGAATAAGTATCTGGCGATTCTGTCCGCAATTTTTCGCGGCGTGACTCAGGTAATTTTTGATACTCTATCCATTTCTGGCGTAGTTCATTTTTCTTCTCAGGCGATAACGACTGAAATTGCTGATGCCTTTTTCTGGCATTTTCACGCTCATAGGGCGTCATTCGACTCCAGTTCGTGAGTCGCATTTGCACTAACTCTTGCTTGCTTGGACTCATTTTTGGATAGTCACGCGCAATATCCAGCATTTTTTCACGCTGCCATGGTCGTAAAGTATCCCATTCTGAAGCCAGTGGATTTAATACTTTACGCTGATCACCATTCAATTGCGCCCAAGATACATTGGCATCATCAGCGAGTGCGATGCTGCCAAACAATAGTGCCAACAAAAACACTGCAACAAGTTTTAATCTCGCTTGGAAACCAGCCATGTATCAAACCCCTTATCAGCATAAGCTTCCGGCGGCAAATCAGACGCCAACAAGAATGCATCACTATTTTCTAAATTATTTTTAAAACCGAATTGTTGAGCGGCAAAAAATGCCAACAACATCGCTGCCGCAACTACGACGACTGACATGGCGCGATGATGGCTAAAATACTGTCCCACGTTATGGCCAAGCCAGTGCAACACATGGCCGCTATGATGGATTGTTTGTGCTTGTCGACTGGCTAATTGACTGACAGCTTGGCTACGTGCCACTGACAAGCGCTGTATAGTCACCGCAGTTAAGTGTTGTGCATGATCATTTAACAAATCAGCAACATAGCGCGCTGCTTGTTCTTCCGTCATCCGATCAGCTTCCGGCAGATTACTGTCTATTCCACTGATTGTTTTATTGTCCTGTGTGTTCATCGCTCGCCTCCTAGCTTTTCGAGCCCTTATTAATTGACATTGAATTCGATAGGCCAGACTTCTCTAAACCTTGCTTTTTCAATTCCGCAGCCAGCGCATGCACTGCCCGCGAACAATGCGTTTTAACACTACCATCTGAGCAACCCATGATACTCGCCGTTTCAGCGACATCCATTTCTTCCCAATAACGCAACACAAAGGCTTCTCGTTGACGTGTTGGTAACTTTTTTAGTGCATGTTCAATCATCTTAATGGTTTGACTACGCTCTAATTGTGCGGATGGCTCATCGCTATCATCTTCAACATCAATTGTTTCTAATGGGTCACGATCTTCACCATCTTCACTACTACCAAATGAAGATAACAGGGTGGTCCATAAATTACGAACTTTCTGCCTGCGCCAATAATCTCGCATCGTATTTTGTAAAATACGCTGGAATAGCATGGGCAACTCTGTAGCAGGGTTGTTGCCGTATTTTTCTGCGAGCTTCATCATTGAGTCTTGCACGATATCAAGTGCAGCATGATCATCGCGCACGGCATATGCAGTCTGCTTAAATGCGCGCCGTTCCACTGATTCAAGAAAGTCAGAAAGTTCTCTGGGTGTTGCCATTTAAAGAGTAGTTACCATTAAAGAGTGATTACCATTATGCTAATAATTGACTGATAGGCTATCAATTCAGCCTTAGAATTCTGGCTACAAATTGCTATCAAGCTGAAAATGAAAGTATATCAGGTTTACATTTTGCACTACGCTTCAGCTTTAGTTACAATCTAATCAATTAATTAGCTGGGTGTATATCATGTGGAGACTGTTCTTCTTAGGACTCATTGTTTGGCTTGTTGTTTATATGTTCAAACGAAATATTGGTCAATCTGGCACAACCAGAACCAAGGGTGAAAAAAACGTAGGTGATCACGATATCGAAAGTGAAGGTAAAATAGAAAACATGGTGAAATGTG
>DIZU01000080.1:2326-3731 GCA_002429455.1 Methylotenera sp. UBA6020
AAATTTTACTGTTGTCAGGCACATATTCAAAACAAATGAGTTTTTTCAAGTTCAATTTAGACTTCAATTTCAATCGGAACCCCATACTGCAAAGCGACCAGTCCCTACAAGCACGTGCGATTAATGTGCTTAATGTTTTCCGCCTTATTTTAAGCCTGGTTTTTGTCTTTTTGTATCTCTATATAGGGCGAGAAGGCTGGTGGGATAGCGGTAACAACAACGCACAGCTATTCTTTAATTTATCACTGGCCTACTTACTATTTAGCGTAGCGGTAATATTGATGAGCACGGTAAAATCAGCAACGCTGACGCTCGTGCAACCGCTACAAATTGTAATTGATATCATCTTTATCATTTTACTCATGTACGCCGCTGGCGGTATTGGCAGTGGATTAGGCCTGTTGCTGATTATTACTGTTGTGACGGCCAGCCTGGTTAGCAATGGTCGTTTAGCGTTATTTTATGCCGCAATCGCCAGCATAGGTTTATTGCTAGAACAAAGTTATCAAATCATTAAGTCGGATTTATCCACCACTTCTTATACGCAGCCAGTGATGCTGAGTTTAAGTTGCTTTGCCACCGCATGGGTTGCCTATAGTTTGGCAAAGCGCATGCAGCATAGCGAGGCACTGGCTTCAGCACGGGGAATAGATCTCGAAAATCTGGCCCAGGTGAATGCGCTGATTACACAGGAAATGCATGATGGCGTTATAGTGGTGGATCAAGACTTCAATATTCGCCACCGTAATTCGCAGGCAGAGTCCTTGCTGGACCTACCCAAAAACAGCGCGGACAATATGACATTACCCAGTAATGTGCCTGAGATAGCCGCCGTATTTAGTCGTTGGGTTAACGGTGAGGATGCTGGTAACAATTCAATCATCTCGATGAATAACCATGAATTAAAGCTCCGGTTTATGCCTATCAATCAATTGCGCGATTCACGTGACTTAAGCAGCAACGCTGGCCGTGACTTGGGCCGTAACATGGGCGCAGTTATTTTTATCCAAGATTGGAGCCAACTACAATCTACCGCGCAACAAGCCAAGCTGGCCGCACTAGGTAGATTAACGGCAAATATTGCACACGAAATTCGTAACCCTCTAAGCGCCATTAGCCATGCCAATCAACTACTGCAAGAAGAGACTACAACGGCACCTACGACGCGTATTTTGCAAATCATTGCAGACAATATTCAGCGTATCGACAAAATTATTAAAGATGTGCTGGAGCTTAATAGGCGTGACCGTACACATCAGGAACCGATTGAACTCAACAAATTTTTAGCGGATTTTTATGCGCAATTTTGTGCAGTTGAAAAAATAGAGGCTTCACATTTTCAATGTGAGCCTTTTTTACAACAACAAACCATTTCTTTTGACCAACGCCACTTAACGCAAATTTT
>DIZU01000080.1:3790-6497 GCA_002429455.1 Methylotenera sp. UBA6020
GGTGTGGCCGAACAAGACCGGGCCAAACTGTTTGAGCCATTCTATACAACCAAAACAACCGGCAATGGTTTGGGACTCTACATTTCACGCGAACTGGCTGAGGCCAATGGCGCAAGCTTGCACTATCAAGCGCTTGCTAATGGCAGCGTGTTTGTAGTTCAATTTAAAAAGTCCAGCTAAAAAGGCATAATGGCGCATGGCTCAAAAATTAACCTGCTTAATTGTCGATGATGAAACTGACATTCGTGAACTGCTAGTGATGACACTAGAGCGGATGGACATTGAAACGTATAGTGCCAGTTGCGTAGAAGAAGCTAAAGTCTTACTCAAGCAACGGCAGTACGCACTGTGTCTCACTGATATGCAAATGCCAGATGGTACCGGCCTGGATTTGGTCAATTACATCAGCGAATTTCATGCCGGGCTGCCAATCGCCGTAATCACCGCACACGCCAGCGCAGAAAACGCCGTGTCAGCGCTCAAAGCCGGTGCTTTTGACTACTTAACCAAACCAATTTCATTGAAACAACTGCGCCCAGTCATTGAGTTTGCGCTCAAACTGCCTGCGCCAGCCAATTCTAGTAACGCGAATACGCTAGAGATGATCGGTGACTCTGAGCCAATTCAGTACGTACGCGGCATGATTGCCAAACTAGCACGCAGCCAAGCACCAGTGTATATCAGCGGTGAATCTGGCAGCGGTAAAGAACTAGCCGCTAAACTCATCCATAAGAACAGCTCACGGGTCGATGGTGCTTTTATTGCCGTCAACTGCGGTGCAATACCAGAGAACTTGATGGAAAGTGAGTTTTTTGGTTATAAAAAAGGCGCGTTTACAGGCGCCAATCAAGATAAAGAAGGCATGTTTCAGGCCGCCAGCGGCGGTACGCTATTTTTAGATGAAGTGGCTGATCTACCGCTAGCCATGCAGGTAAAGTTACTGCGTGCCATCCAGGAAAAAAAAGTACGCATGGTAGGCGGCACTGCTGAAGAAACCGTGGACGTCCGCATTATCAGTGCTACCCATAAGAACCTGAGTGAAATGATGGATGCCGGCTTGTTCAGGCAAGACTTATATTATCGACTCAACGTGATTCAGCTCAAAATGCCGGCCTTGCGCGATCGCCCGAGTGATATTCCTGTATTGGCGAATCTGCTGATGGCAAAGCTTTGCGCCAGTCTCAACATTCCAATACCGCAGATTGATAGCGCGACACAAACCTACATTGCAAAATTACCGTTTCCTGGCAATGTGCGCGAGTTAGAGAACATGTTAGAACGCGCTTTAGCCATGTGCGACGGTCAAACCATCACTATTGACGATTTGCTTCACCGTGATGAACTACGGAATGATCTCAAATTGGACCACCCTGCAAAACAGTCGTTTGACCCTGACAAAAACCTGGAAGTAAGCTTGTCTGATTATCTTGAAGATATTGAAAAACGCGCCATCATTAATGCATTAACTAAAGCCAATAACAACAAAACAGCCGCCGCTAAATTACTGGGTGTCAGTTTCCGCACCTTACGCTATCGGCTCGCTAAACTAGGCTTGTCAAAAGATGATGATGCCGACCTGGCGAATGAAACTCGAGATAGCGAGTCTTTGAATGATGAGGCTCAAGGTAGATTCCAAGACCAGTAGCTTCCAATATCACGAAAGTCTAAGTCACGAACCTCAAAGCGATTCAATTTAATATGCGCTTTTAATGTAATACCAGCGCCAAGTAAGTAATATACATCAGGCCATTCACCAACAAATGCCACACTTTAATACCGCCGTTGGCCACTAAATATCGCAGCCAAATGGCAGCAATCAAGGTCATCGCAATACCTAATACCACTTCACTGCGCGGCGCCCACGGCGTGAGCATAATACCGATAGCCGGTAACAAAGTACCTTGAAACACCATGGCGCCGGTGATATTACCAAACGCCAAGGTATCTTTGCCCTTGCGTATCCATAAGATACTGTTCACTTTTTCAGGCAACTCGGTTGCAATTGGAATAATCAGCAAAGATAACAACAATGCTGAAATACCAATAATGTGAGCCGCCGCTTCAACGCCGTTAATAAAGCCTTTGGCACCAGCGATTAGCAAGCCCACGCCTAATACCAGTTGCAACACAATCACGATCATGTTGTTAGGCAAACCAATTTTGCATAACAACATGTCACTGCCCGCTTCGGTTGCATGGCCATCTTCTACCAGTGCTTTTGAGGCATTGATGGTCATCATCACATAAATAAAATAAATCATCACCATGCAAGCACCTATGCCATAACGCACAGTCGATAGGCTATGTGGTACATACATCGCAATAGCTGCAAAGCTAAAAGCAATGATGAAAAAATTAAGGTCGCGGGTCAGGCCGGTATTCTCTGGTCGTAAATAACCTTGCGTACCACGACGCTTCCATACGGAAATTGCCATCAACGAGATAGACAGTGTAGCCAGCATCAACGGCGCACCCAATATCGAGCCTACCCCAATTTCCTCGTTCGTTGCAATGTTTTGAGTGCCGGTAAGCAACGCGAGCAAAGGCACCATGGTTTCTGGTAGAGCAGTACCTACGGCAGCAAATATTGAGCCTGTAACACCTTCAGAAATCCCTAGTTTTTCACCTAAGTGTTCCAGTGCGTTAGTAAACACTTCTGCCGCGATTAAAATTACAATCAGCATGACAAACAGTTGTAAAAATACCC
>DIZU01000080.1:6552-6831 GCA_002429455.1 Methylotenera sp. UBA6020
GACAAACAGTTGTAAAAATACCATGTAGATTTTTCCTTAGTTTTTAAACAAAATTAGCGTAGATATTTGTTAATGCCGTGATTTTATCGGATATCCTTAATCTTTTAATACTACTTTTAGTAATTTCCAACGGAAATTTCGCATAAAATTAGCAGCTATGAAATCTTACGAGATCAATGATGCAGGATTTGCGGCTGACGCCCAGTTTATAGTGTCGCCCAATTTTGATATGCGGCCTCACAAAGAGCTGAGCTTAATCGTAATTCACAACATCAGCCT
>DIZU01000146.1:0-1377 GCA_002429455.1 Methylotenera sp. UBA6020
GTAGGTGATTAGCCAGCAATATCTTTGATGTATATCCAAAAAGCATTTTCAAACTAATTCTAATATTAACAGCGGCCTTAAAACAGCCTGCGTTTAGGAACATTGTTGCAAATTGAAGATCACATATTTTTAATAGGTAAACACGATCATGTTAATACAAGAAAAATTCGAGCACTGGGCCAATGGCTATGGCGTGATTCGTCATACAAGGGCGACTGAGCAATGGGTACACGACACCATGCACTTATTGCAGGCGCGAGGTGCCAAATTAGACTACTTGCTTGAACTCTTATGCGCAGCAGACAAACTTGCCAATGCCGCCATGTGGCTGGTGGTACACATGACCTACGCCAACAAGGTGGTGCTTGATGGCAAGGCGCTATCTCGCGATGACTTTAAGGAAAATCCGCAGGGCCATACCGGCGGCTCCTTGAATATGGTGCCAGCCTATGTGGGCTACATGCTGGCCAATGCATTGAGCGGCGTCACCCACTCCTGGCTCATGGGGCAGGGCCATGCCGTGGCCGCCATTGATGCCATTAACTTGCTGCTTAATAATATGCGCCCCGAGCATGCTGAAAGATATTCAGTCACTGAAACAGGACTCTCTAAGTTTGTGCAGGATTTTTATTCATACAAACTGGATGAGCAAGGTAACCAGGATTCGCCGCTGGGCAGCCATGTCAATATAAACACTGCAGGCGGGGTGTTGGAAGGTGGCTATTTAGGATTTGCCGATTTACAGTATGTGCATATGCCGCTTTTTGGTGAACGCCTGGTCGCTTTTCTGTCGGATGGAGCCTTTGAAGAACAGCGCGGAGCGGACTGGGTGCCGCGTTGGTGGCGTCCGGAAGATAGCGGACTGGTGCTGCCGATCATGATCTTCAATGGTCGTCGCATTGACCAGCGCGCCACGCTTTCGCAAGGCAAAGGGCTTGAGTGGTTTAAGAAGCATCTGGAGATTTATTCATTTGAGCCGGTTGAGTTTGACGGCACAGATCCGGCAGCTTTCGCCTGCATGATACTAAATGGTGAGCTCCATCTGCGTGAGCGGGCAGAGGCCGCGCAAAAAACGCGTAATTATCCGGTGTTGATGCCTTATGGCATTGCTGTTGCAAAAAAGGGCGCCGGCTTCTACGGCGCCGGCACTAACAATGCCCATAGCCTGCCATTGGGGAAAAACCCGCGGTTTGATCAACAGGCTATGGAAAACTTTAACGAATACGCACACAAAATGTTTGTACCGATAGATAAAGTCAAGCAAGCGAGCAACATGCTGCAAAATCATCAGGTTAGCGGACGCGTGTTGGAACGTGACAATCCGATAGCCAATCGCGATGTTTATCTGGAAAACTTTCCTAAACTACCCTACAAGGA
>DIZU01000146.1:1599-5469 GCA_002429455.1 Methylotenera sp. UBA6020
TTCCTAAACTACCCTACAAGGAAGTGGTGGCCAATGGCTTTGACTTCACTCGCTATACGCAAAGCTGCCCGATGGAAGCTGTTGACCGGGGCTTTCTGGCCTTTGTTAATGCAAACCCTGGATTACGTCCGCGCGTCGGCAACCCTGATGAGATGCGTTCCAATCACCTCAATGCGACACTAGACCAACTTAAACATCGCGTCACTGAGGTTGAGTCTGGCACTGCCGAGGCAATCAATGGCGCGGTGATTACCGCACTGAATGAAGAGGCCGTCATCTGTGCATGCCTAGGCAACAAAGGCGGCATCAACATAGCGGTGACTTACGAGGCATTTGGCCCGAAAATGCTCGGCGCCTTACGCCAAGAAATAATCTGGTCCGACCATCTATTCTCGCGCGGCAGACAGGCTGGCTGGCTATCAGTACCAGTGATACTCACCTCGAATACTTATGAAAATGGCAAAAATGAGCGTTCCCACCAAGACCCTTCATTATGCGAAGCTTTGCTCAATGAGCCAGCAGACATCTCACGCGTCATGTTTCCGGCTGATTTCAATAGCGCGATGGCTGGGCTGGGGGCTTGTTACCGCACGCATGGCAATATTTTCACTTTTATCATGCCTAAATCTGAAACCATCACTGATATTTTTTCCAAAAGTAGTGCTGAACATCTGGTAGAGCAAGGTGGCATTACCTTTGACCAAGCTAAGCTGGATAATGCTGAGGTAATTCTGACGGCCATCGGTGCATACCAGATGATGGAAACCCTCAAGGCCGCGGATAGGCTAGAGCAGCGCGGTATTAAAGTGGCGGTCAATTATCTGATTGAGCCCGGTCGTTTTCGCCAGCCAAGAGGACGGCGCGAACTGCTCTACTGCGCATCCAGTGAATTGCGCCATGCCTTATTTCCTGAACGTATCTCAACCCGCGTGTTTGTCTGCCATACGCATCCTGAAATAATGTCCGGCGTACTGCGGCCACTGGATACTGGTAATAATACGGTTTTTCTGGGCTATACCAATCACGGTGGAACGCTTGATACGGCCGGCATGTTGTTCGTTAACCGCCTGTCGTGGGCGCATATCGTGCGCGTCTCGGCGCACAGCTTACACCTAAGCCCCAGCGAAGTACTCGAAGTTGCCGAGATAGATGCGTTGGAAGGCCGCGTGAATCCACAAAGTGTATTTGTGGAATAAGGCCTGTATGAATATGACATGTAGTGGCTTAAGCTCGCGCTGCTGACCAACAATATAGAAGAGTGGCGCCGCACGACAAGACGATATGGCCAAATACTCGCCGATCGTCTAATACGTCCCCCGACATTGCAGGTCGTCCAATAAACGGCCTATTCGATGGGCGGATTAGTGTTTCTTGTTAATAGACTTTTTCAGGTATCGCACAAACCAGTCTGATGCAATTTTTGCTACCTCTTCCAGCTTACCCGGCTCCTCAAACAAGTGCGTGGCAGCGGGTACGATTTCCAGTGTTTTTTCGCACCGCAATTGATCGTAAGCCTGCCGATTCAGCGCGATGACAGTTTTGTCAAAGCCGCCGACAATCAGCAGTGTAGGGGATTTCACATCAGGCAAGGCATCTTCTGCCAAGTCTGGCCGACCACCACGAGAAACAATCGCATTGATTTGCAGGCCCAGCACGGCTGCCGCCACCAAAGCGGCTGCGCCACCTGTGCTAGCGCCAAAATAGCCAACCTTCAGATGCTGTGTGCTGGAGTTGCCTTGTATCCAGTGCGTAACCTGAATGAGGCGTTCAGCCAGCAAACCAATATCAAAACGCAGATGGCTGGTACGATTATCGATAACGCCTTCCTCTTCTGTCAGCAGGTCAAAGAGTAACGTGCCTATTCCAGCCGATTGCAGTACCGATGCGACATAGCGGTTGCGCACGCTATGTCGGCTGCTACCACTGCCATGTACAAAAAGTACGATGCCTGGAGTACCCTTCGGCAGTGACAACTGACCCATGAGCATGATATTGCCAGCGAGAATATTGACTTCAGCCCGGAGAATATTGCCGTTTATATTTTTTGAGTTCATGGGTCAATATTATTGGTAGAGCCATTCAGGTTTTTGATGTAAATCAATTTATGGCATTTTTGTGGTGCTAAATTGAGTTTTACAGGCAGTGATTTGTGTCTGGCACTTCCAATCACGATGAAAATAGGATAGCTATAGACCTAGGTGTCTATCTGTTACTGTTATCTTAAATAAAAAAATACAAGATAATGTTACGTCATGTAAGCAAGGAGAAATTATGGGCAATGGAGTGAGATTTTATGAAACAGGCGGACCAGAAGTATTACGCTATGAGGATCTGAATGTTAGGGCACTGGGGCCAGATGAAGCACGTGTGCGGCATGTCGCCATCGGTCTGAATTTTATAGATATCTACCAGCGTAGTGGACTCTACAAAGTTCCGCTTCCTGCTGTAGCTGGCAACGAAGGTGCCGGAATCGTTGAGGCTGTCGGCAAAAATGTCTCCCATATAAAACCTGGCGACCGTGTTGCATATGCTGGCGGACCTCTTGGCGCCTATTGTGATGAGCGCAACATTCCGGCCGACCGCTTGTGCAGAGTTCCCAAGTCAATTTCACTCGAGCAGGCTGCGGCAATGATGCTTAAAGGCATGACCGTGCAATATCTTATTCGCAGAACCTATCCAGTTCAGACCGGCGACACCGTGCTATTCCATGCCGCTTCAGGTGGGGTAGGGTTGATTGCCTGTCAGTGGCTGAAAGCGTTAGGGGCAACGGTGATTGGCACGGCGGGTTCTGATGAAAAATGCGCACTTGCTATGCAGCATGGCGCGGATCATTGCATCAATTACCACACTGAGAACTTTATGGAGCGCGTTCGTGAGATTACCCACGGAGCAGGCGTAGCGGTGGTCTATGACTCCGTTGGAAAGGACACATTTGCTGGATCGCTAGACTGCCTGCGCCCATTGGGGATGATGGTGAGTTTCGGTAATGCATCTGGGCCGGTGCCGTCTTTCGAACTTAACCTTTTGGCCCAAAAGGGATCTCTATTCATTACCCGCCCGACCTTAATGACCTATATTGCGTCACGTAGCGATCTGGAAAAAACAGCTTCAGATTTATTCAACATCGTTCAAAATGGCAAGGTCAAAATCGAGATTACGCATCGGTATGAACTTAAGGATGCTGTACAAGCGCACCGCGATTTAGAAACACGCAAGAATACCGGATCAAGCATCCTTATTCCCTAGCTGGAGAGTAGGTGTGCAATACAGTATCCGCGATGTTGGTCGTTCTTGATCTTTCATTTAATTCACGGCATGATGATTTGCGTGAATACTTTTTCTACAACTTCAGTTAGGCTTAAAACTATGACAACCATCAACGGCTGGTTCTTTTGGGCTGCACTTTCAGCTGGATTTGCAGCGCTTACTGCAATCTTCGCCAAGATCGGAATTAAAGGTGTCGATTCAGACCTGGCAACGCTTGTTCGCACCATCATCATTACCTTTGTTCTATCAGGGTTCATCTGGTTTACGGGAAAATGGAACAACCCGTTCTTGATGTCAGCCAAAACATGGACTTTCCTAGGGCTATCCGGATTGGCAACAGGTGCTTCATGGGTTTGCTATTTTAGGGCACTCCAAATTGGCGATGCATCAAAGGTGGCGCCTGTAGATAAATTTAGCCTTGTTCTTGTTGTAATATTTGCTTTCGCATTCCTTGGTGAACGCCCAAGTGTACGGGAGTGGGTTGGAATTGCACTGATTGCCATAGGTGTTTTAGTACTGGCAATCAAGCGGTAGTAAAAAATAAACCTTACATCATTCAATCGAACCTGCCTCCAGTAGACGGTTATCTCAAAGAATTAATTT
>DIZU01000146.1:5530-7223 GCA_002429455.1 Methylotenera sp. UBA6020
GAATTAATTAATAGTAATTAACCAGCCCTCTTTCTTATATTTACGACGAAGTTCCTGCCCCATGAAACTTTACGAACAGCTTGCTAACTCGATTGCCCAATCAATTCAAGAAGGGGTGCTTTGCCGAGGGGACAAACTTCCATCTGTGCGTCAGGCAAGCCTTAGTCGGGACGTCAGCCCATCAACCGTATTTCAAGCCTATTATCTTCTTGAAGCCAGAGGACTAATTAGCGCTCGTGAACGCTCAGGATATTTTGTAACTGGCGGAGCCGTTGGCATCCCATCTTCCCCGGAGCCAATTTCCAAGGCTAATGAAGAGTTGACGCAGGTCGATGTAAGTGAACTTGTATTTGAGGTGCTCGAACCTATAAGAGTTAAAAATGTAGTACCTCTGGGCTCAGCCTTTCCCAGCCCGCTTTTGTTTCCACTGAGCAACTTGGCGCGCACCATGGCTTCCAGCGTACAAATAATGGACCCTTGGAGTAGTGTGGATAATCTAAGCCCCGGGGATGCAAATCTTCGTCGGCCAGATAGCCTTGCGTTACATGATCGATGGCTTGCATATTGCGACGGATGAAATCGTTATTACGAACGGCGCGCTTGAGGCATTAAATCTTTGCCTGATGGCGGTCACCCGGCCTGGCGACACGGTACTAATAGAATCCCCAACTTTTTATGCGGCGCTGCAATCCATTGAACGCATGGGGCTGCGCACAGTTGAAGTACCTAGTCATCCCAGAGATGGCATTGACCTCAATGCAATGGAGTGGGCTTTGGAGCGTCACAAGCCTAAGGCTTGCTGGCTAATGACGAATTTTCAAAATCCATTAGGAAGCTTGCTGTCAGACGACAAGAAGAAAGCGCTAGTAACATTGTTGACTAAACATCAAGTGCCATTGATTGAAGATGATGTATATGGCGAGTTATATTTCGGAGACAAACGTCCCATTCCGGCAAAGGCTTTCGATACTGAAGGCTTGGTGATGCACTGCTCTTCATTTTCAAAATGTCTTGCACCGGGCTATCGGGTTGGCTGGGTCGCCACTGGTCGTTATTCGAAAGTGATAGAACGGCTCAAATTAACAACGACTCTGTCTGCATCAGTTCCTGCACAGGTAGCTTTGGCTAAATACCTGCAAAAAGGAGGCTATGACAAGCATCTGCGCAATCTGCGTCATACACTTTTAGTGAATCAAATTAAATTCATAGAGGCGATTGAGCGCTACTTTCCTGAAGGAACACGCTTAACGACTCCGCAAGGTGGATATTTTTTATGGGTGAAATTGCCTGATGGTGTGAATGCACTGGAGATTCATCGCATGGCCCTCGCCAATGGAATCAGCATCGCTCCAGGACCGATATTTTCGGCACAAAGAGGTTTCACTGATTATATTCGGTTAAATTATGGGCATATTTGGGATGCGCGTATTGAAGCGTCCATAGCAACTCTAGGAGCGATTGTAAAAGATTTGATTCCGTAAACCACTTATTAGAACAGCATATCAACGCTCAACTGATATGCTTTTTATTTCACCATCTGCTTCTGTTCTTATTTCGTATAAGGCCTTAACCTAGTCACTGTTAAAAATCCTTTGGCAAGCATCAATTTGCCAAAAAATTAAGGTGACTGAATGTATATCTATGACGAAATAGACCAAAAGCTGGTGGAGCAACGCGTCGCTCAATTTAAGGA
>DIZU01000146.1:7425-8632 GCA_002429455.1 Methylotenera sp. UBA6020
CAAAACGGCCTATATATTCAGCGCCACGCCCCAATGTTGCGAGTCGCTATTCCCTATGGAATGTTGGTCTCGAAACAACTCAGAATGCTGGCGTATGTTGCACGACGGTGGGATAAAGGCTATGGCCATTTCAGTACAAGGCAAAATATCCAGTTTAATTGGCCGCGCCTGGAAGATGTGCCAGACATCCTGGCAAAACTGGCAACCGTGCAAATGCATGCCATTCAAACCAGCGGCAACTGCATCCGTAATACCACTACCGATCATTTTGCCGGCGTAGCACCGGATGAAGTTATTAATCCATTAGTCTGGTGCGAAATTATCCGGCAATGGTCTATGCTACATCCGGAGTTTGCATTTTTACCGCGTAAATTCAAGATTGCCGTGAGTGGGGCACTTATTGACCGTGCGGCAGTAGGCGTACATGACATCGGTTTGCAGGCAATTGAAGAAGGTGGAGTGTTAGGTTTCCGCGTCTGGGTCGGTGGAGGGTTGGGAAGAACACCTATCGTTGGCAAACTCATCAAGCCTTTTGTGGCTTGGTACGATTTACTGACTTATCTACAAGCTACGCTACGTGTTTACAATCTACATGGCAGAAGAGATAACAAATACAAAGCGCGTATCAAAATACTGGTTAAAGACTTAACTCCGGAAGTCTTTGCAAAACAAGTCGAGGAACAATGGCAGCTTATCAAAGACGGCCCGGACAAGGTGACCGAAGATTATGTCCGTAGCGTAGAAAGTAAATTTGAATGGCCTGAATACGATTTGTCTTTAAGTGATGAGGGCGCTAGCAAACTGGCAACCAACCCTCGGTTTGAGAGATGGCTTCGCACTAATGTCCATGCACACAAGATACCTGGATATGCATCGGTCACCGTCTCGTTAAAAGCTACCGGCGTACCGCCTGGTGATATTACCGCTGATCAGATGGATGCGCTCGCCGACATGTCTGAAACATACGGCTTTGGTGAGCTGCGCGTCTCGCACGAACAGAATCTGATATTAGCGGATGTAAGAAAGAGTAGCCTTTATTCCCTATGGCTGGAATTGGACATGCTCAATCTTGCCACGCCTAATATTGGGTTAATTACCAATATTATTGCCTGCCCAGGTGGTGACTATTGCAGTTTAGCGAATGCCGTGTCCATACCAGTCGCCGCTGCTATACAACTGTCTCTTATACACATCTGACGCTGCCCAC
>DIZU01000146.1:8802-9434 GCA_002429455.1 Methylotenera sp. UBA6020
ACCAGTCGCCGCTGCTATACAACGACGATTCGATGATCTTGATTATGTCTATGAAATTGGTGAGCTTGATCTGAATTTATCAGGCTGTGTTAATGCATGCGGACACCATCACGTGGGCCATATCGGCATTCTTGGTGTGGATAAAGCCGGCGAAGAGTGGTATCAGATTACGATTGGCGGCAGACAGAATGGCGGAACATCTGATTCATATGCAAATATGGCACGCGGTGGCGGCGCTGCAATCGGGCGTGTTATCGGTCCATCATTTGCTCGCGCACAAGTACCAGATGTCATATACCGCCTAATACAAACTTATCTGCGATTGCGTGACAGTGATGCAGAACGGTTTATTGATGTTGTAGAAAGACTGGGGATAGAGCCTTTCAAATACGATGTCTATTCAGATCCATTGCTTTCGAGATCTCCAACAAGTACGGAGGTTTCAGATGCCGAATAATCCCTTAAGATTGATTAGAAATGGTGCTCTTGAAATAGATGTTTGGCGCCTTTTTGAACCTGATGCAGCAACTGCACCAGTACCACCTGATGAAGAGAACTGGATGGTTCGGTTGGAAACGTGGCGCGATCACTACGATCAATTAATTAAACGTAAATCCCCCGTTGCAATATTA
>DIZU01000146.1:9629-9905 GCA_002429455.1 Methylotenera sp. UBA6020
AGTGCCTTCTGATGCTGATGCACAAGACATTGAATCCATTCATGTAAATATACTTTATTTCGAAGCAATTGCATTGATTGCTATTGATTTCCCTATATACACAGATGGTCGTGGCTTTTCGTTGGCTCAAATATTTAGAAACCAACATGGCTGGAAAGGGGAATTAAGGGCCATGGGTGATGTGCTTATTGACACTATTCATTATTTGGCCAGATGTGGCTTCGATAGCTTCTTAGTTAAAGAAGGTCATGATCCTCAATTGGCGTTACAGGCTTT
>DIZU01000040.1:0-1503 GCA_002429455.1 Methylotenera sp. UBA6020
GTCCCCTGACTAGTCTGTGACTTATTAAACAACGCAGCAAGTAGGGTGTGCAAAATTTTGCACACCGATTACACCAATCTCCATTGCACTGCCTGCCCCGCCCTAAAAGGCACCAACACATCCCCATCAAACGGCAAACTTTCTGGCACTTTCCAGCTTTCTTTCACCAACGTAATTTGCTCAGTATTACGCGGCAAGCCATAAAAATCCGCCCCATAAAAACTAGCAAAACCTTCCAGGTTATCCAACGCATTGGCGTTATCAAATACTTCTGCATACAGCTCTATCGCCGTATGCGCGGTATACATGCCGGCACAGCCACAAGCAGTTTCTTTGGCTGATTTAGCATGCGGTGCGCTATCTGTGCCTAAGAAAAACTTGGCATTACCGGAGATCGCAGCCTTGACTAAAGCCACTCGATGCTCTTCACGCTTTAAGATAGGTAAACAATAATGATGCGGCTGGATACCGCCTTTGAACATATCATTACGGTTCATCAATAAATGATGCGCGGTAATGGTAGCGGCGACGTTACTCGGCGCTTCTGAGACAAAATCCGCGGCATCTTTAGTGGTGATATGCTCAAACACTATCTTCAACGCCGGGAATTTTTTCAGCAACGGAATCATGTGGCGCTCAATAAATACACGCTCACGGTCGAACACATCAACGTCTGCATCGGTCACTTCAGCATGTGCAAGCAAAGGTACGCCCAGCTTCTCCATCGCAGCTAGCGCTTTAACGCAATGATCTAAATTAGTGACGCCAGAATCTGAGTTAGTGGTAGCACCCGCCGGGTAAAGTTTAACGCCATGGATAATGCCACTGGCTTTGGCACGGGCAATCTCATCTGCCGCCGTATTGTCGGTTAAGTATAAGGTCATCAGCGGCTCAAAATTTGAGCCTTGTGGCAGCGCACCTACTTGCGGCAGCGCCTCTAGAATACGCTGGCGATAGGCCAAAGCCAAGTCTGTCGTCGTCACTGGCGGGCGCAAATTAGGCATCACAATCGCACGGGAAAATTGTCGCGCGCTATCTGGCAGCACGGCTTTTAAGGCTGCGCCGTCTCTTAGGTGTAGATGCCAGTCATCTGGGCGGGTGATTGTAAGGGTTGTTGTCATCCATTTATCCTGGTACACCCTTCGACAAGCTCAGGGAGCGCAGATGAGCATGGTCCCTGAGCTTGTCGAAGGGCGGTTAGTTTTTAATTTTCAAAGCCAGCTCGTACAGCACGTTTTTCTTTTCACCGGTAATTTCAGTCGCCAATTTCACCGCTTGCTTAAGCGGCAACTCTGCCAACAATAATTTTAATACGCGAACAGTTTCCTCAGATATTTCATTAGCGTCCTTGATCGCTGCAGCTTCGACTAATAACACAAACTCGCCACGTTGTTGATTAGCGTCGGCTTGCAGCCAAGCTTCGGCATCCTGTAAAGCACAGCTATGAATCGTCTCGAAAGTTTTGGTCAGTTCACGGGCGATGGTAATACGCCGCTCTGCACC
>DIZU01000040.1:1713-18090 GCA_002429455.1 Methylotenera sp. UBA6020
GGCAAAAAGCCATGAAACAAAAAGCCATTTTGAGCAATGCCACTAGCAGAAAGTGCAGCAATCACCGCACTTGCCCCAGGAATCGGCACTACTCTAATCCCGGATTTACGTACAAAATCGACCACTACTGCACCTGGGTCGCTAATGCCTGGCGTGCCGGCGTCAGTCACCAAGGCGATATTTTCACCGGCCTGTAATTGTGCCAATAATCTTTCAGCGGATTGATGCTCATTATGCTCATGCACGGCGATTAATTTTTTTGAAATACCAAAGTGCGACAATAAGCCTGACGTGTGGCGTGTGTCTTCTGCGGCTATCGCATCCACGCTTTTAAGTATTTCCAGGGCGCGCAAGGTAATATCGCTCAAATTTCCAATCGGCGTAGCTACCACATATAATAGGCCATTACTCGTCATCAATTGGCGTCGCTTCTAGTTAAATCTGTTAAATTAAAATAAGTCATCATGAACCATTTGCGCCATATATTGAAGTTTTTCACACTGTACATTTTACAGGGCCATCATCGCTTGCTACAGCGCTTTCTCTTGCGATTATGCTTAATTAGCATCGGTGTAATTTCTATTAATGCAACTACGTGGGCTGACAGCACAACAAATGCTGACATCAAAATAAGCGCTGAAAAGGCTTTTTTACAAGGTCAGCAGCAAGTAGAGCAAGCAAATATTGCTTTAGCAGAGCTGAGCTTAACCCGCATTCCACCTTCTTCGCCCTATGCCAAATTATTAGCGGGCAATATCGCAGCCAAAAATGGAGACTTTGATCGCACATTTTTGTTGCTATTGCCGTTGCAATCGAACAACACTTTGATCAAAGCTGCGGCAGCTAGTTTACATGCAAGTTTAAGCAGTGCCTATGAAAAACAAGGTGATGCTATAAACGCACTAGATCAGCTCGTGCGCAGAGAAACTTACTTAGAGAATACTGAAGCGATCAGCAGCAATCACAATAGTATTTGGCAAGTACTCTCGGGGCAATCATTAGAGAATTTAATTGCTATGCGAGGCGAAAGTACCGACACTACCACGCAAGGCTGGATTGATTTAAGTCTGGTCGCAAAAAATCAAGAAGTGGCTTCTGGCCTCAGCACTTGGGCCAACAGCTATCCAGACCATGTTGCCGGCGAGTTTGCAAAAACGCTATTTGCACAAACACTGGCACAAACGAATCTGAACCAGATTAAATCACAAGTAAGCCTGCCATCGAATGGCCGCATTGCATTAATTTTACCATTTGCCGATGAATCATTCACTGCCCAAGCCGATGCGTTTAAGCAAGGTTTGCAAGCGGCATTAACCAAACATGCCATGCTGAATGAAATTAAAGTTTACGCTAGTTCAGGCAATAAAGAGAGCCTTGCCGAACAATACATACTTGCGAAAAGTGAGGGCGCGGTCTATTTTATAGCGCCGATGTCAAATGAAGCACTTACCGAATCTAGCCCTGACGAAAACTCCGCATCACCATCAACCAGCAACACGTTATACCATGCTGGCTTATCGCGTTATGATGAAGCACAGCGGATTGCTGAATTTTCCACGAGTAACGCCATACAACGCATTGTCATTGTGGCAGTAGATAATGAAGCCGCCAGCCAAATACTGAAAAGCTTTCAGGCCGTTTGGCAAAGCGAATTAGGCTATGAAGCAAGCGTAATCACTTTGCCTCACGACATAAAGTCAGGTGATGCCAAATTACTTGATCTAAAAACACACGTTTCTGAACAAGCACACGACATGGTGCTATTGGCAATGTCAGCCACTGAAGCGCGCGTCATCAGGCCTTATCTGGATATCAGCACGCCTACTTTGGCTTTTTCGAGCATCTATGAGGTAGCGAACGATACCACTTCCAACACCTCGCTTAACGCGGTTCGTTTTGTAGATATCCCGTTTTTGCTAGATACGGATAACGCACAATTTACCTATTACCATCAGCAAAGTGCCCACCTTAAATCAAATGACTTGTTACGCTGGTTTGCTTTAGGGGTGGATGACCTGCAACTGTTAATTGCCAGCACCACGACTGCGAGCACAGGGACGCCTGAGAGCGAGGTAATCATCAATGGCTTAACGGGTAAACTCATGCTTGATAAAACCGGCCATATCAAGCGCCAACTCTCCATGGCGAGGTTCACTTATGATGGCGTCGTACTGGAAAAATGAAACCAAACCCGCTCCATACCAACAATCTTCTGCCTGAACACTTAGTGCAAGGCAATGCGGCCGAACAAATTGCTGCAACTTTTTTGCAACAAAAAGGACTCATACTGGTAGAAAAGAACTTTCACTGTAAATATGGTGAAATTGATTTGATTATGCGCGACGCAAAAACACTGGTTTTTGTTGAAGTGCGCTTACGTAGCAATGCCAATTTTGGTGGCGCCGCGATGAGTATTAATCAGGCTAAACAACAAAAACTAACCCGTACGGCAGAACGTTATTTGCAGATTCATGGCGATTCTGCCTGCCGTTTTGATGCAATTTTAATGCGAACAACAGATATAAACGCCGTAGAATGGATACAGAATGCTTTTTAGCCTCACAGATTATTAAGAATATTCAGCCTAGAAATCTTTACGCTAAAATTTCTTACACTTAAAATTTCACTGAACCTTTATACCCCAACTTTACACCAAGGACGTCTACGATGAAGTTAATGACTCATTTGAACATAAAACTAGCATGCAAATTATTGACAGCTGTTGCACTAGCCACGCAAATAACGGCCTGCTTACCAGTGGTTGTAGGCGGTGCAGCGGCAGGTGGTGCAATGGCGGCTGATAGGCGCACTACCGGCGTTTATGTTGAAGATGAAAATATCAAACTAAAAGCCTCAAAAAATATTGAAACTGCACTGGGTGAGGAAGCCCATGTCAACATCACAAGCTTTAAAGGTAATGTTCTGCTGACAGGTGAAGTGCCCGATGAAAACGCCAAAATTAAAGCTGAAAACACCGTAAAAGCCATAGAAAGTGTACGTAACGTAACGAATGAGTTAACCGTTGGTTTTAAAACATCCATTAGCTCACGTGCAAACGACACTTATTTAACATCAAAAGTAAAAGCGCAATTCGTGTCCGAAAACCGCTTTCAAGCAAACTATGTCAAAGTCGTTACTGAAAATAGCGTCGTCTACCTACTAGGTTATGTCACACAAAAAGAAGCTGAAGATGCAGTGGATATTGCACGTAATACCAGTGGCGTGACTAAAGTCGTCAAAGTATTTGAGTACATGCCTTAAAGTAGTTACATGCTTCCAATAAACAAGCATTTGAGTAGCACAAACAATCAAGTTTGAAATGTATAATGCACACAAATTATCAAGCTGCTCGCAGCACAATTAACGGTATAAACCAATCAATAGCAGGAAAACAGATGAGTAAAGAACAAATGATAGCGCAAGAACATGGTGAGATTATTATCGAAGGTAATACACGGGCTGGTAAACCTTTTCGCCCCAGTGACTGGGTTGACCGTATGTGCAGCACCTACGCCACTTTTGGTGAAGATCGCAAACTTAAATATTCACCTTACTTAAAACCTAGAGTAGCTAATGGTATCCGTTGCTTAGCCGTGGATTTGAAACTTAAAGTAGTGAACCCGGAAGGCTATGCCCAATTGATGCACTTTGCTGACGAAAATCAGCTAAACGTGCTGGATGGCGCTGGCAATAGCATTGCTGTGCCTCACTAAAAATTACGGGTGACAAGATTTATCTAAATTAACATCCAAGTTAGTGCTTAGCTTTAATTAAGATTGATCAGCTTAACTCTTAGTCCGGGCCAATAATTTTTTCTATATATTGCTTGGTAATTAGGCCACGCTTGATTTTTACCAGTTCACCTTGTGGATTATAAATAAAGGTAGTGGGCAGCACCTCAGCTGGCCCTATCTGCGCGGCAACGGCATCGTCACCCAGCACAATCGGATACGACATCAACATATCATCCACGTACTCTGTGACATCCTTCACACTTTTATAATCAAACACAACACCCAGCACCATTAGATCTTTTTTCTTGCGGTGATCATACAGGTTTACTAAATCCGGCACTTCCTCCAAACAAGGTGGGCACCATGTTGCCCAATAATTGACTACCACCCACTTTCCTTTGTAATTAGATAATTGGTGTTTAATCCCCGTTGTATCTTTTAACAAAAAATTAGTGTTAGCATGAATCTCAGCAACAGAAAATTGGCTGGCAGAAGTTAATGATAGCCCCAATAAAAGACTAAGTAGAAATTGTCGCATGTGCATTCTTCAACTAAAAAAATAGATTAAATAGCGAAATGAGCAAAACTTAATACGTGGCCAGCGCTGTAAACCGCTGACTTAGCCCACATTCAGATGACTGTCATTTCACTAGTGTTACCACAAACATTATCATACAATCATCAAACTGCTTTAATGCGACTAATAAAGTTAAAAATGGCGTTAAACCTCAACATCCCTGCTCTTAAAGACAAGCCGATTCTTATTGCAGAGACACGTCCACAGAAAATCAACCTGTCGTTGGCAAGCCTGCAAACTCAAAATCCGCTCGATATTGCATCTCACTTGCATAGTGAACTGGAAATACTGAATCGCCAAAAAGTTTCTCCAAGTACTAGAGTTCAAGCCTTAAATACTTATCGACCAATATTGATTCAGACCGCTCAAGCGCTCGCAGAAGACTACAGCAACGCCGCGTTGCCTTTACACGATCACGATAAAGTCAAATTAGCTGTAGCTGCTGCAGAATCACTATGGCTTGAGTTGGGTTATGGCTACAAATTGGCATTGGTTGATTTACAAAACCAACTGATTAAACTCGGCACCGATAAGAGCTCAGCGCATGCCATACAACGTGCAATGCACGCCGTGGCAGAACATGCCTTGGTATATTACCAAACGTATGTTTCACCGCCCGACCATATTTGGAGCGATTTGCATCAACTGTACTTTTGTGCGGTTCAACTTGACATTCAAAATGTAAGCATTCAAAACGCCAATATGGCGGCAGACAGAATAGACATAGGGTCATCGGCTTGCCTCGTAACTTCAATCGAAAATATCTATAAACATGCTTTGTTGATGTCTCTTGCAGACCCGCAGCACCTAATGCAAAAAGATATCCGGCTGATTGCTGAGTACTTGGCTTATCACGTCAAGGATGCCCAGATTACTGCCGTTACGCCGCTAGAATCGTCTTCTGGGGCTTTTATCATTAGTCTAAAATCCAATGACCCGCCTGTACCCTACAGTAAACAAAAAGAAGCGCCTAACCCAGATGTAGACATATTGCTGCAGACCATGGACCTGGTACGCAGTATCCATCAGCATTTAAGCAATTTACAAAACCATCAGCTACCTAAAGATGGCAGCATTCCAGCTGATGCTAATCATGACGATTATATTTATTTACTGACTGATCTTATCAAGCACTGGGGGATTACCCCTAAACGCGTTTTCAACCGTACGCCAAAAAATGGCGAACTTGAATTAGTAACCGGTATTGCTGCTATTCACCATGTTTCTGATAACAAACCTATAGCCCCCAACACCACAAATGACCATGAACAGCCAGCAACTCCATCACGTTGGCAAATACTCAATATCAGCGCCACCGGCATGTCTATTCGCCGCCATCCTACCGCTGAGAAAAACATCAAAATCGGCAGCTTATTGGGCATTAAAACAAAAGATCAACTTCATTGGTCACTTGGACTGGTTCGTTGGGCAAGCTGTGGAAACAGAGAGAGGCTAGATATTGGAGTGCAACTAATCGCACCTCAAGCGCAGAGTGCCATAGCCAGTATCGTTGGTATCGACCAGAATGAAATGATATTGCTATTACCGCAAATCATCGCCGCAAAACAGGCTGCCAGCATCATTGCACCCAGGGGTACTTTTGAACCCGCACGCCAGTTAATAATTAGATATAATGGTCACTTAAAACAAGTAATGCTGACGAAACTCATAGAGCAATCGCATCACTTCGAGCATATGCAATACAGTGTGATTAGTTAAGACCATTTTTCATGATTAGACTTAATTAACTTAGGCTAAAATCTAAAGGGCAATATCCAAAAATTCAACTTTAGATACATCCTTAAGCATTTGACACTTCACTAAAGCGTTTTTTTTCGTTACGATACGTATTTATTCGTAAGTATTATTCAAATAGAGGTTTCCCATGAGCGAGCATATCACACACCTTAGCGACGCAGGCTTTGAACAAGATGTATTACAATCGCAGCTTCCTGTCTTAGTGGATTACTGGGCGGAATGGTGCGGCCCTTGCAAAATGATTGCACCGATTTTAGATGAAATCTCTAAAGAGTATGCTGGCCGCCTTAAAGTAGCCAAACTCAACATTGACGATAATCAACTAACACCTCCTAAATACGGTATTCGCGGCATTCCCACCCTAATGCTGTTTAAGAATGGTAATGTGGAAGCAACTAAAGTCGGTGCATTGTCTAAATCACAATTAACTGCATTTATTGACAGCAACATCTAAACGCATTACGCTGTAAGTATTGTTATAAATGCTTGGTTTAATAAATAAATCGAGCGTTTCTCCAAATAGTAATAAAAAATTTTAAGTCCGTAGTTTTCAATCATTCCCCACACACATCTTGTTTTAGTGAGCCTCCATGCACTTATCTGACCTTAAGCATCTACCCGTTACCGAGATAGTTGAAATGGCTATTGCCAACGATATCGAAAATGCGAGCCGCATGCGCAAACAGGATTTGATTTTTGCTATTCTAAAAAACAAAGCTAAAAAAGGCGATAGCATTTTTGGTGACGGGACGCTTGAAGTACTACAAGATGGCTTTGGATTTCTACGCTCACCAGACAGTTCCTACTTAGCAGGTCCAGATGATATTTACGTGTCACCTTCTCAAATTCGCCGCTTCAATCTACATACTGGCGACACGATTCAAGGTGAAATTCGCATCCCTAAAGACGGTGAGCGTTATTTTGCGTTAGTTAAAGTAGACATGGTGAACGGTGAAGCACCAGAAAATACTAAACATAAAATACTATTCGAAAACTTAACGCCGTTATTTCCTACTATCCCGCTCACATTAGAACGTGATATTAAAGGCGTAGAAAATATCACTAGCCGCGTCATTGATATGATTGCGCCAATTGGTAAAGGCCAGCGCGGACTATTGGTAGCCAGCCCTAAAAGCGGTAAAACCGTGATGATGCAGAACATCGCGCATGCCATTACCGCCAACCATCCAGATGTGATTCTAATTGTACTGTTAATTGATGAGCGCCCTGAAGAAGTGACCGAAATGACCCGCTCAGTAAAAGGTGAAGTCGTTGCTTCCACTTTTGATGAACCAGCCACCCGTCATGTACAAGTAGCTGAAATGGTGCTCGAAAAAGCCAAGCGCTTAGTGGAACATAAAAAAGACGTGGTGATCTTGCTAGACTCAATCACCCGACTAGCCCGTGCTTACAATACAGTCATTCCTTCATCAGGCAAGGTGTTGACTGGCGGTGTTGATGCTAATGCCTTGCAACGTCCTAAACGATTTTTTGGCGCGGCACGTAACATTGAAGAAGGTGGCTCACTCACCATTATTGCTACCGCGCTTGTCGATACCGGTTCCCGCATGGATGACGTCATCTATGAAGAGTTCAAAGGTACCGGCAATATGGAAATTCATCTTGATCGCCGCATGGCTGAAAAACGTCAATATCCAGCAATCAATGTAAACAAGTCTGGTACGCGCCGTGAAGAACTACTGATTGAAAAAGACGTGCTTCAGAAAATTTGGGTCTTACGTAAACTACTTTATCCAATGGACGATCTTGAAGCAATGGAATTCTTGTTAGACAAGATTAAAGCTACTAAAAACAATGCAGATTTTTTTGATAGCATGCGTAGAGGCTAACACTTAATTCAGTGTATTTTTCAACTTCACTTGCTTTTGAAACTTGCACACCCTTTAACTTCAAATACTTTTAACCTTGCATAGCTTAGCAAATGTAAATATAATGGTCGGTTATTACTAATTTATGCATAAACCGTGCATATTAACGTTTGAATTAAAAAGTGCCGTATCATTCGGCAATCAATACTGAGGCTATATATTATGAAAGATGGAATTCATCCAGAATACCGCGACGTTGTTTTTCAAGACATCGGTGCAGATTTTAGTTTTATGACGCGCTCTACTATCAGCGCAAGAGACAAAATTAAATGGACTGACGGTAAAGAGTATCCACTCGTTAAAATCGAAGTGTCATCAAAATCACACCCGTTTTACACTGGTAAACAAATGATTTTGGATACGGCTGGTCGCGTTGATAAATTCCGTAAAAAATACGGTATGTAATGATTGTTTGCAAGTTGACTTGCAAATATCAAGTCAACTAGTAGACCAAATTAGGCAGCTTAGGCTGCCTTTTTATTTTACGGCGCTTCACCCAAGAACTTGCTAAAAAATCTTGTGATTAAGTGAACTACACAAAGATATGGTTATAACTTGTAATCAGTTAAAATTACTTTCTAGAATAAAAACCAACCATTAAGCAAGTCAAATTTATGCGCTTTCAACTTGATCACGATTGGCAAGGCAACATGTCAACACCGCGCGCACGCGTGGGCGACAGTGTGAAAACACAGCTGTTACTTTTGTTATGCGCCATTTGGATACTGCTAGGTTTAATTGGCCACGCGCCTTGGAAGCCACTAGAATCGACTAGCATTAGCATTGTTAAAGCCATGTTAAATGGCGGCAGTCTAATTGCACCTACCGTAAGTGGAGAATCATCACTAGAAACGCCGCCTTTATACTATCTAAGTGCGGCCGCTAGCGCAAAATTACTGTCGCCATTCTTAAGCATGCATGATGGTGCCAGGTTAATTGATGTAATCTGGATGTCAATAGTGCTACTTATGGTAGGCATGACGGGACGCGAACTCTGGGTAAGTGGGGTTGGCCGCCATGCCGCATTAATCATGATAGGCACAATTGGCTTGGTGATTAGTGCACACAGCCTGAGCCCCGGAGTAGCGGCTCTTGCAAGTACCGCCACTGGTTTTTATGCATTGGCACTTTCTAAGCGACGTCCCTGGCGCGCAAGCGTTCTATTAGGGCTTGCACTCGGCATTGGTTTTTTATCCAGCGGGATAATGCCTTTACTGATCTTGATGAGTACCATACTCATTTTGCCACTATTATTTAAGACCTGGCGTACGCAAAGCTTTGCAACTGTTGCAGGTACCGCGCTATTAATTGCCAGCCCGCTGATAATAGCCTGGATAGCGTTGCTTCATTATAACTCTCCAGCACTGCTCCTCCATTGGTGGCAAGCGAACCTCAATAATTTCAATCAATTCAATCACCTTTATTTTGTACGGATTCTAATTTGGTATGCCTGGCCGGCACTTCCACTAGCGCTATGGGGCTTATGGCATTATCGTCACCAGCTAATTCTCAAGCCAAAATTTCAACTGATCATTGTGTTTTTCATTGTCAGTTTATTTTTCTTAGGTCTTGGTGCCGCGCCCAAAGACATTAACGCGCTACCTTTGTTATTACCGCTAGTCGCACTTGGTGCTGGTAGCGTAGAGCATCTCAAACGTGGCGCAGCAGCCGCCTTAAACTGGTTTGGCGTCATGCTATTTGGCTTAACTGGCACTTTAATCTGGCTCGGCTGGGTAGCCATGATGACAGGCCACCCTGCCAAAATAAAAGAACGTATGCAGTTTTTGTCTGGAACCAATGAAACATATTTCAGCTGGCCTGCATTTATTATTGCACTGGTGATTTCTGCCATCTGGGCTTTGGTTTGTTTACGCGCTAAACAGACCAATAAATCTACGGTCACCAACTGGGCGGTTGGCATGACTTTCGGCTGGAGCTTGTTGATGACGCTTTGGTTGCCCCTGATTGACTCGGCAAAAAGCTACCAACCTATTTTTGCTAGCTTAAATAAAGCGTTACCTAAACATTACCGATGCATGAATAGCCTGAATGTCGGACAATCGCAAATCTCGCTCCTGAATTATTATACCAATATCAAACTTAAGCCTGTTGAGACCACGCATCACTTAGGCTGTGATCTATATTTGATTCAAGATGAAAAAGGTACTGGCAAGATGCAACCAGGTCAAGAATGGAAACTGATTTGGCATGGGAAGCGTGCCACTGATAGAAAAGAGAGTTTTAGATTATTTAAACTTAAAGACTGATTATCTAAAAATATCAGCCTGCTAGCAACCCAGGTGACAAAATAATGCCGCAAAAAATAAGCGGCATTATTAATGTGTAGATTCCTTATATTGGAACTTCTTGCATCAGCATTTAACTATTGCCTATGCATTTGGTGAATACTAATTGATGCTATTGTTATTGAGGTGCTCTTTAATAGCATCACGCACAATAGCTTCTAACCCATCGCCATTTTGATTATTTACATGCGCTAAAATTTGTTCACGCATATTGCGTGCCCAAAAGCGCATTAAATGGTTAGCGATATCTTTTTTTGCCTGCTCTTGATCTGGAAAAGATTTGAAAAAATCACCAATTTGGTTGGCCATTGTCACTAAATGTTCTATTTGCATGCGCGAACTACTCTTCTACTTTTAATTATCTAGGTAATTGTGAATATTTTTTTAATGCGTAATCTATAAGTTCCGGATGCTATGTTCTCAGGCTGCCAAATTTTCTGGATGACTGTACACAACATAACTATTTTCGCGTGCAAACCCCACTAGCGTTAAATCACACTGTTCGGCAACCCGAATCGCTAAACCTGTCGGTGCAGATATAGCCACCAGTATATTAATACCTGCACTGGCCGTTTTTTGTACCATTTCATAGCTGGCTCTGCTAGTGGTCAGCACAAAACCATCATTCCATTGCTTTGTTTTTGCCATCGCGCCAATTAGCTTATCCAGGGCATTATGACGGCCTACATCTTCACGTAACAACTCCACGCCTCCATGCACATTAATCCAGGCACTAGCATGTGTAGCACCAGTGAGTGCTTGCAATTCTTGTTGCTGACGGATATTGGCAAATGCGAGACAAATCACTTTACCGGTGACTTTATCCGAACCAGTCGACTTTTTTGCCAGCTTACCTGTAGGTATACGCAACGCCTGTTCCAGGCTTTCACTACCACAAAGACCACAACCCGTACGACCTGTCATGCTACGACGTTTTTCTTTTAACCGCTGAAAACATGCCGTAGCCACATCTAAATGTAACGCGATACCCTGAGGCTGATTCACCACCTCTACGCCATATAAATCACTAGGCGCATCCAAGATACCCTCGGTCAATGAGAAGCCTAAGGCAAAATCTTCTAAGTCTTGTGGTGTTGCCAGCATCACAGCATGTGACACGCCATTGTAAACCAGTGCGATTGGCACTTCTTCTGCAATCACATCGACTCTGGCTTCAACACCACCAGCTTGATACCGTGTTACAGCATATTCACCAATGGCTTCACCATTAAACTCGACCAATGCTTCAGACATGCTTCACTTGCTTAATCTTAATCACGTTGAGGCTCACAAGAAAGTCACTAGCTTATAGCCTACTTAAACTTCAGTTTTTTGCTTGAGTCTGTCGTCTGTATTCGCTTCTGGATTTTTACCAGTAAAAGCAATCTGTGTGTCACTAAACTCTTGATAATTACGTTGCCATTCAGAGAGTTGCGACACGCGCGTTACCTGTACTGCCGTCACTTTAAATTCAGGACAATTCGTTGCCCAGTCCGAATTATCCGTCGTGATCACGTTAGCGCCAGATTCCGGATGATGGAAAGTCGTGTAAATCACCCCTGGCTGTACCCGCTCAGAGATTTTTGCACGCAATACGGTTTCGCCAGCGCGGCTGGCAATACCCACCCAATCATTCTCTTTAATACCGCGCTCTTCTGCATCGTGCGGATGAATCTCGACTAGATCTTCTTTATGCCAGGCCACGTTTTGCGTACGTCGGGTCTGCGCACCCACATTGTATTGAGAAAGAATACGGCCGGTAGTTAAAATCAACGGGTATTTAGGTGTGACTTTTTCACTAGTAGGGACGTATTTGGTCACAAAAAACTTACCTTTACCGCGCACAAATTCATCAATATGCATGGTCGGCGTTCCCGCAGGATGCTCATCGTCACAAGGCCATTGTATGCTGCCAAGTTCATCTAGCTTTTTGAAGCTTACGCCCTTAAAGGTAGGCGTTAAGCGTGCCACTTCATCCAAAATATCAGAGGCATGCTTATAATCCATAGGGTAACCTAGCGCGTGAGATAAGGCCGCGGTCACCTCCCAATCCTCTTTGCCATTTTTAGGTGTCATCACACGACGTACCGGTGATATGCGGCGCTCTGCATTCGTAAAGGTACCGCTCTTTTCCAGGAATGAAGCGCCAGGGAAAAACACATGGGCGTACATTGCGGTTTCATTGAGGAACAAGTCTTGCACAATCACACATTCCATTGATTCTAATGCATGGGTGACATGTTGCGTGTTGGGGTCAGATTGTACGATATCTTCGCCGACACAATACAACGCCTTAAAGCTGCCTTCAATCGCATAATCGAGCATGTTAGGAATGCGCAACCCTGGTTCAGCGCTAAGTGGTCTACCCCATGCAGCTTCAAATAACGCACGTGCGGCATCATCTGACACATGACGATAGCCGGTAAACTCATGTGGCATAGAGCCCATATCACATGAGCCCTGTACGTTATTTTGGCCACGTAACGGGTTTACACCCACACCTTCGCGGCCAATATTGCCGGTGGCCATCGCAAGGTTAGCAATGCCCATCACCATGGTGGAGCCTTGGCTATGCTCCGTCACGCCTAAACCATAATAAATTGCCGCATTACCACCAGTGGCATACAACCTTGCCGCAGCGCGTAACTCTTCAGCGGGAACGCCTATTGCTAAACTCAATGCTTCCGGTGAGTTTTCTGGCAAGGCTACAAAGTCACGCCACGCCACAAAAGAATCCCACTCACAACGCTCTTTCACAAATGCTTCGTTGACTAGACCTTCGCTCACAATCACGTGAGCCAGTGCAGAAACCAAGGCAACATTGGTGCCTGGCTGTAGTTTAAGGTGATAATCGGCCTTAACGTGTGGTGACGCCACTAAATCAATCGCACGCGGATCAGCAATAATCAATTTAGCGCCTTCGCGTAAGCGGCGTTTCATTTGTGATGCGAATACTGGGTGGCCATCGGTAGGGTTAGCACCAATCACAAAAATCACGTCCGATTCCATCACAGAATCGAATGTTTGTGTTCCGGCAGATTCGCCTATCGTTTGTTTAAGGCCATAACCTGTTGGTGAATGACAAACGCGTGCACAAGTATCGACGTTATTGCTACCAAATACCGCACGCACTAGTTTTTGCACTACATAGACTTCTTCATTGGTACAGCGTGATGAGGTGATACCACCTACCGCATCTTTACCGTATTTAGACTGAATACGTTGAATTTCACTAGCTGCATAATTAATCGCCTCATCCCAGCTTACGGTCTGCCATGGATCTGAGATGCTTTTACGTATCATTGGCGTGGTAATACGATCTTTATGGGTAGCGTAACCCCATGCGAAGCGGCCTTTAACGCATGAATGGCCGTGATTTGCGCCGCCGTTTTTATTCGGCACCATGCGAATCACTTCTTCACCTTTCATTTCAGCATCAAACGAACAACCAACACCGCAATACGCACAAGTGGTAGTCACGCTGTGCTCTGGTGTACCTTGCTCAATCACGGTTTTTTCCATGAGCGTTGCAGTCGGACAAGCTTGCACACACGCCCCGCAAGACACACATTCAGATTCTAAAAAGTTGTTAATGCCAGCAGCAACTTTGGATTCAAAACCACGACCGGAAATCGTTAATGCAAACGTTCCCTGCGTTTCTTCGCAAGCCCGCACACAACGTGAGCAGACGATACATTTTGATGGGTCAAAAGTAAAATATGGATTCGATTCATCTTTTTCGGCTTTCAGGTGATTTTCACCTTCATAACCATAGCGCACCTCACGCAAGCCAACCGCACCTGCCATGTCTTGCAACTCGCAATCACCATTGGCTGCACAGGTAAGGCAATCTAAAGGGTGATCTGAAATATAGAGCTCCATCGTGCCACGGCGAATATCTGCCAGCTTGCTGGTTTGTGTATGTACTTTCAAGCCTTCTGCCACCGGGGTGGTACATGAAGCAGGATAACCACGACGCCCCTCAATTTCTACCACACACAACCGGCATGATCCAAAAGGCTCAAGACTATCAGTAGCACATAGCTTGGGAACATTGATCCCGGCCATAATAGATGCGCGCATGATAGAGGTACCTTCTGGCACGGTAATTTCTCTATCATCGATAGTCAGCGTCACTTGTACATCTGATTTACTCGCTGGTGTACCGTAATCTAGCTGATCATCATAACTGGTGCGGCTATGTTCATGATCATGCTGCTGTGTGTTGCTGTATTTAATATCGTCCATATAGACTCTCCTGCGCTACGCTAAGGGTTAACTTAGGCCGCGGCTTTAGCTTTCTTCATTTCGAAATCTTCGGGAAAATGGTTCATAGCGCTTAATACCGGGTACGGCGTCATGCCGCCCAGCGCGCATAGTGAGCCATTTAACATGGTGTCGCTTAAATCGCGCACCAGTTTTATATTCTTTACTGTATCAGTACCGGCAATAATTTTATCAATCACCTCAGCACCGCGTGTAGAGCCGATGCGGCAAGGCGTACATTTACCACAGGATTCAATGGCGCAAAACTCAAAGGCGTAACGTGCCATTTTTGCCATATCTACCGTGTCGTCAAATGCCACAATGCCGCCATGACCCAGCACGGCCCAAATTTTAGTAAACTCTTCGTAATCTAGCGGCGTATCAAATTGGCTTTCTGGCAAAAATGCACCTAATGGACCGCCTACTTGTACCGCACGTATCGGGCGGCCAGTGGCTGATCCACCACCAAAGTCATAAAGTAGCTCACGTAGCGTAATACCAAACGCCAGCTCCACTAAACCACCATGCTTGATATTACCGGCAAGCTGAATCGGCAAAGTACCACGTGAACGACCCATACCGTAGTTAGCATAATAGGCGGCGCCTTTATCTAAGATCACGGGAACGCTAGCGAGCGAAATTACGTTATTCACCACAGTAGGTTTACCAAACAAACCTTCGATCGCAGGCAGTGGTGGTTTAAAGCGAACTAGGCCACGCTTGCCTTCCAGGCTTTCTAGCATGGAAGTTTCTTCACCGCAGACATAAGCGCCAGCCGCACGGCGTACTTCTAGATGAAAAGCTTTGCCACTGCCTAAAACGTTATCCCCTAAGTAACCAGCCTGATTCGCCGCTTCAATCGCGCTGTTGAGCGTAACCAGCGCATGCGGATATTCGGAACGTAAATAGATATAGCCCTGTGTTGCGCCTACGGCAATGGCCGCAATGGTCATGCCTTCTATCAGTACAAACGGGTCACCTTCCATGATCATGCGGTCGGAATAGGTACCCGAGTCACCTTCATCAGCATTACAAACAATGTACTTTTGCTCAGACTCACAACCCAGCACGGTATTCCATTTGATGCCAGTAGGAAAAGCCGCGCCACCCACGGCCACGCAGGCCAGAGTCGGTGACTACTTTCACAATGTCGGCACCCGATAAAGTCAGTGCGTTTGTAAGGCCTTTGTAGCCATCGTGCGCCAAATAATCAGCAAGCGAAATTGGATCGGTAATACCCACCCGAGCAAAAGTTAAACGTTGTTGCTTTTTCAGCCAGTCAATCTCTTCAGTCAACCCCAAACTCAAAGCGTGGGACTGTGCATTTAAAGACGAGCCATTCAGAAAATCTGCATCAAATAAACTGGCAACCTCTTTGGCTTTTACTGGGCCATAAGCAACACGCCCCTTATCCGTAGCCACTTCTACCATGGTTTCAAGCCAATAAAGCCCACGCGAACCGTTACGGATAATCTCTACATCCAATCCACGTTTTTTTGCTTCTTGCGCTACCGCAATTGCTACTTTTTCAGCGCCGACAGATAGCGCACTCGAATCACGAGAAATATATATTTTAGTTGTCATATCTTTAAGCCGTCTCTGCTACTAAAGCGTCTAAATCTGCCGGGGTCATGCGCCCATATACCTCATCATCCATCATCACCGCAGGGGATAATGCGCAATTACCTAAACAATAAACAGGCTCTAAGGTAATGGCTTGATCTGGTGTGGTTTGGTGATAATCAATATTCAAGCACTTTTTGGCATGCGCTTCCAAGGCGGCAGAACCCATTGACTGGCAAGATTCAGCACGGCAAATTTGCAAAACATGGCGGCCTGGCTTGTGT
>DIZU01000024.1:0-2037 GCA_002429455.1 Methylotenera sp. UBA6020
TTTGACCAGGTTTTTGACCAAATCGATGGTCTGCCCCATGCCGGTATCTGTTTCCTGCATACTCACTCGATCAACTCCTTAAAATTTTCAAACAACGTCCAATGCAGAAAAACCACTCATCAAGGGATGAGAAATACAAAACAAATCATGGAATATCAGTACGTTGGAACTCCTAATGCCTTGAAGATAAAGCAATGACGGGGGGCTATTTCAAACGTGGTGCGTCTTCGACCTCAATCTGTACTGCATCACTTTCATCTTTCAGTGCCACCCCTGATACTTGCAAACGCAACGCCTCTTTCGCTAACCAAAGTAGCTTTTTAGCAGCAGCGTCATAGACCAACCCTTCAGGCCGAACATTTGAGATGCAATTACGATCTGCGTCGCTACAACCTACGTGAGGATTAAACGTGAGATAGACGCCCAAACTGTCTGGCGAGCTTAAACCGGGACGTTCACCAATCAGCATGGCCACCATCTTGGCTCCTAGGGTTTCTGCCACTTCATCGGCAATGGCTACGCGGGCTTGGCTGGCAATCACCACGGATCCAAGATTCCATTCAGTAGGAATATAAGTCTTCATGGCTTCTAGCAAGGGTTCAACATGCCTGGAAACAGCTAATGAAGACAAGCCATCGCCAACAACAATTAAGAAATCGATAGGCTGTTTGGGCAATGCTTGTAGTTTGGCGAGACTATCGGCATGCAAACGACGCCCCCAATCCGGCCGCAATAAATAACTAGCACGATCTGGTATGCGGCTTTGCACACGTAGCGTTTGATAATCAAGCGCTTGGATAGATTGCTCCAAGGCATCGACATCCAAGGGCAAATGCACGGCATCACGCGCCATGGCATGTGACAAACCAAAATCAAGCACTTCTTTAGTCGGGAGGCTACTACCAACGCGCCCCAAGGCTATTCTCGCGCGGGTAAACCTACGTAGTTGGTACCAAGGATCTTGTTGCAAGCTAGGTTTGTCAGTATCGCTCATTTTGCCACCAATAAATGTTTGGGCATGTTTTGCAGCATGTGATGCTGGCCAGTGACGGCACGCACCACACCATGTTCGTCCATGATCTGCATTTTTTTCAGCCACTGTTCAAATTCTGGAGCAGGCTTTAAGCCTAGTACTTTTCTTAAATACAGCGCATCGTGGAACGAGGTAGTTTGGTAATTGAGCATGATGTCATCAGCACCGGGGATGCCCATGATAAATGTCAGCCCTGCCGTTGCGAGTAAAGTCATGAGCGTGTCCATGTCGTCTTGGTCGGCCTCGGCATGGTTGGTATAGCAGACATCGCAACCCAACGGCACACCGAGCAATTTACCGCAGAAATGGTCTTCCAACCCTGCGCGGATAATTTGCTTGCCATCGTACAGGTATTCGGGGCCGATAAAGCCCACTACCGTGTTGGTCAGCAAGGGCGACAAATGGCGTGCAATGGCGTAGGCACGCGCTTCACATGTTTGTTGATCCACGCCAAAATTGGCATTGGCTGAAAGCACAGAGCCCTGCCCTGTTTCAAAATACATGACGTTGTTGCCGCCGGATTCATTTTTGACGGTGCCTCGGTTTAACGACAACGCGGCCGATTGTGCCTCGCGCAACATGGCCAAATCTATGCCGAAACTTTTGTTGGCTTTTTCAGTGCCGGCAATGGATTGAAACACCAAATCCAACGGTGCGCCTTTTTCAATCAGCTGAATCTGATTGGTCACGTGTGTGAGAATGCACGATTGTGTGGGAATCTCGTATTGGTTAATGACTTCATCCACCAAGTAGTACAAATCCATCAGTGCCGGAATACTATCTGTGGCGGGATTGATGCCGATTACCGCATCACCGGAACCATACAGTAGGCCATCCAACATTGAAGCGGCAATGCCGCGCGGGTCGTCGGTAGGGTGGTTCGGTTGCAAACGTACCGAAAGGTGGCCAGGCAGGCCAATGGTATTGCGAAACGCGGTGATGACATGGCATTTTTTAGCCACGAGTATCAAGTCCTGGTTACGCATGAGCTTGCTCACCGCAGC
>DIZU01000024.1:2096-4139 GCA_002429455.1 Methylotenera sp. UBA6020
GACAGCAGCCAGTCACGAAAATCGCCCACGCTAAGGTGGCTAATTTCAGCAAACGCCTGTTTGTCGTGCGTATCCACAATGAGGCGCGTGACTTCATCGGTTTCATAAGGAATGATTAAGTCCTCTAAAAACCGCTTGAGCGGAATTGCCGCCAAACACATTCTGGCGGCCATACGCTCGGCGTAAGTTTCCGCCGCCACACCGGCGAGATGATCACCTGAACGCGCTGGCGTGGCTTTGGCCAACACGCATTTTAGATCGGCGAACTGATAAGTATGGGTACCCACACTATAACGATAAGCCATCATGCACTCACTTCACTCATGTATATCCAGTGTAGAACTTTTGTTTAGAGCTTTTGCCGTGCCAGAAAGCTATTCTGGCACGGTTTAACACTACCACTTTAAGCTGCCACCTTGTTATCAACCGACGCGTCACGATGATGCTGTGTCATGCTGAAGTAAACGTAGCCTAACGCCATCAAGCCAAAGAACACCACCGTCAGTTGTTGATTGAAATAAATCATGGTAACCAAACTGATGGTAGCCAAACCTAGCGCAATGGCAGGAAATATTGGATAAGCCACCGCAGTAAATGGACGCTCCAAATGAGGCTCATTTTTACGTAACGCGAACAAACTCATCATGGAAACAATGTACATCACAATAGCGCCGAATACTGACATGGTTATCAGGTTGGCGGTAAGGGTTTGCCCTGCAAACTGAAAGCTGTCACCCATAATTGCCGCAACACCAACCACAGCCCCGGCAATAATTGCGCGATGCGGCGTTTTGTATTTATCATTGACCGCACCAAAATATTTTGGCATATAGCCCGCACGTGATAACGCGAAAATTTGACGTGAATAGCCGAGAATAATGCCGTGAAATGAAGCAATCAAGCCAAATAAACCAATCCACACCAGCATGTGCAACCAGCCGCTGTTTTCACCCACAATCATTTTCATGGCTTGTGGCAATGGGTCATTAATATTGGAGAGTGCTTTCCAATTGCCAGCCCCGCCCGCAAATATCATCACGCCAATGGCCAATACCACCAAGGTTAAAATGCCGCCGATGTAAGCCTTAGGAATGGTTCTTTTGGGATCTTCTGCTTCCTCTGCCGCCATGGCAACGCCTTCAATCGCCAAGAAGAACCAAATGGCAAAGGGAATGGCCGCGACAATGCCAGGAATAGCGGCCAGGCTAAAGTCATTCTGACCAGACCAGCCATTGGCTACGAAGTTACTCACAGAAAAGCCTGGTGAAACCACCCCCATAAACACCAGCAATTCAATAATGGCCAATATTGTTACAAACAATTCAAAAGTAGCGGCAATGCGCACACCGATAATATTCAATGCAACGAATACCACATACGCGCCCATGGCAAAGGCTTTAGGATCCACTCCCGGAAACTGTACGTTTAAATAAGCACCAATCGCCATGGCAATGGCTGGTGGTGCGAATACGAACTCAATCAACGTTGCAAAGCCGGCGATAAAGGCCATTTTAGGGCCAAAAGCCCGACGTGCATAAGCAAAAGGACCACCCGCATGCGGAATAGAAGTGGTTAGTTCAGTAAAGCTAAAAATAAAGGTGGTGTACATCACCGCGATTAATATAGAGGTCACCAGAAACCCCAATGTACCGGCCTTATCCCAACCATAACTCCAGCCAAAATACTCACCCGATATAACCAGGCCGACTGCCAGACCCCACAAGTGCCAGCCATTAAGCGTTGCTTTTAATGATGAACTCATCACTACTCCCCTTAGTTTTAGATATGCTGATGAAGGCTTCCTTAACGGTCACCGAATTAAAGCTCTGCGCCTGCTAAATGCCAGCCTTAATTGCAATGATGTCGCTTTGTTAAAAAATGCACTATCCCATTTTGGCAATCTTCCATTAATTGCTATGCGGTGTCAGGAAGGGTATTGGGGCAAACTATAATATGGGGAATATAATAAATTGCAAAATGCTCGACGCTAAATCTAGCGTCGAGCATTCAAAGTTGCTAATAACAGCTGGTCGACGTTGGGCG
>DIZU01000024.1:4324-17377 GCA_002429455.1 Methylotenera sp. UBA6020
TGCTTGCGGGTGCCGCCGACCAACAGACGGAACATGAACAGCGCCAGAAACATTGCACCTGCCGCGAACACAATATCGCCCGGCACACGCATCCACACTAATGTTTCCATCAGGTGCGAATGCACTATTTCTGGTGAGCGTGCGAACCAGATACCTTGGGTGATGCTGGCCCATGCCTGGTAAATGCCTGATGGTACGAGCGAGATGAAGACCATCATCGCCAGCCCGATATTAAGTAGCCAGAATGTCGGGCTTAATAGTTTTTCAGACCAGACTGCACGTTCAGATAATCCACGCAGGCAGAACAGCATCAGGCCGATGCCAAGCATGCCGTACACACCGAACAGCGCGGCATGACCGTGTGCTGCCGTCATGTTAAGACCTTGCATGTAATATAAGGCAATCGGCGTGTTGATTGAGAAGCCGAGTAATCCTGCGCCTACTATGTTCCAGAAGCCTACCGCGATGAAGAACAGAATTGGCCATTTGTAGGCTTGCACCCACGGCACAGCTTTTGAGCGCTGATAGTTACGATAAGCTTCAAAACCTATCATCGCCAACGGCACGACTTCCAGCGCTGAGAACATGGCTCCGATGGCAATCACGTAGGTCGGTGTGCCGGTAAAGTACAGATGATGCAGCGTACCTAAAATACCACCGAACAGGAACACAATGGTTTCCAGCACGATTGCACTGTTGGCGGTGGTAGCACGGATCAAGCCAAGGCGGGTAAACAACAGCGCAATCACCGCTGTGGCAAACACTTCAAAGAAGCCTTCTACCCATAAATGCACCAACCACCAGCGCCAGTATTCAATCATGGAGTAGTGGGTATGCTGACCCCAAGTTAATGACGTCGCATAAAATGCGCCAATACAGGTCGCGGCCAGAAAAACCATGGCGATCAAGCCGCGGCTCTCTGATGGTTTTTTCAAAGCAGGTAATAAACCGCGTCCCAATAACGTGACCCAGAATAGCAAGCCGATAAACAGCAGAATTTGCCAGATGCGGCCCATGCTGGTGAATTCCAAACCTTGATTGCCTATCCAGAAGCTGAAACTATTGCCCATGTGTTGCAATGTACCGAGCCAACCGAACGCAGTGGAACCCACCACGATGAACAGTAAGGCATAGAACAGCACGTCGACACCCAATTTCTGGAATTTTGGTTCATGACCAGATATCGCTGGCGCGATGTATAGGCCGGTAGCCAGCCATGCCGTGGCAATCCACAATACCGCAAACTGGGTATGGATGGTACGGCTTACTGTAAAGGGCAGGATGTCTGCCAGCGGGAAACCGAAGAAACTATGGCCTTCAACCGCATAATGCGCGGTAATCACACCCATGCCGATTTGCGCCAGAATCAAACCCACCACCACAAAGAAGTATTTTTTGGTGGCTTTCATTGAAGGCGTTGGCTTCAGGTCGAACAATGGATCATTTTTTGGCGGCGTAGGGTCACCTTCTTCTTTGCTGGTGGAATGATAAAAAATCATACCGGCAATTGCCGCGATCATCAGAATAACACTGGCAATCGACCAGATGCCGGTGCCAGCGGTTGGGGTATTGCCGACCAACTCATCGTGCGGCCAGTTACTGGTGTACGACACATCAGTTTGGCCAGGACGATTGGTTGCCGCCGCCCAGGCTGACCAGAAGAAGAAAGCTGGCAGCGCATGCAAGTCTGCCGGGTCTTTCAAGGAACCAGCGTTCATCGCGTATTGTTCACGTAGCTTGTCGAGTGACGCATCATCACCAAACAGGCTGATGTAATGCTGTGCAACCTGCTGAGCTACTTGGGCACGGTCAGCTGACAAGGTGATTACACCGGTTTTGCTGTCATAGGTGTTGCCACGCATTTCTGCCTTCAAACGGGCACTCAAACTGCCTTGTTGACCAACGCTTAGCTGGTCATAAGACGTGCCAAATTCACGCTGTGCCCACAACTCGCGCAAAGCTAGCGCTTCGCGATGCAGCCAGTCTGCTGACCAGTCCGGTGCAATATAACTACCGTGCCCCCAAACCGTTCCCAGCTGTTGCCCGCCAGCTGAAAGCCAAGCTTCCTGGCCGAGTTGGACTTGCGCTTCGGTAAACAGCACCTCGCCATTTTGGCTAACCACTTGTTTGGGAATAGGTGGTGCGGTGACATAAATTTCCGTGCCTACCCAACCTAATACGGAAAAGGACAAGACACAGATAATCGCTAGCCAGGTCCAGAGTTTGCGTGTCGCATGCATGATGAATCACTCCTTATTGTTAATTAGTAGAATGTACAGAGCTTAAGCTCTTAAAGATGCATATTACATACACCTAATAAAAGATGCAAATAAAATATATCTTTAATAGCGTAATATTTTTGTATCGCCATGCGGCTGAATAAACAGACGCTTATGCAGCAACTACAGCTAAGACTAAGCGCCGGGTGAGATCGTGGTTAACGCAGGAGGTGGCGTTACTGATGCAATTACGGATTGAGCTGCATTCCCATAGCGGGATGCAGCCACCATTGACGCTGACGAGACAAATCTGAACAGGAACGCTTAGCTACTATCAGTCTAGGCTAATGTAGACTAACGCTAAGCGATGGCTGCATCCGGCTTTGGATGCAAAAGTATACGTGCCAGCGGTGCTTCTTTACGTAGTAGATCGGCCAACGTGTATTTATCCAGCACCGCAAACAAGGCGGCCTGTGCCTCGCGCAGAATTCCCATCAGCTTGCAAGAACGCTGTATGCAACATTCGCCTTCTTTCGTCAGACAAGGCAACAAGCCGGCATCGCCCTCTGAGTCGCGTAACATTGCCCCGAGATTGACGGTTGCTGGGGCTAGAATAAGTCGTAAGCCGCCCCCTTTGCCACGCACCGTTTCCACGTAGCCACGCAGGGCCAGATGGTGCACCACTTTTGTCAAATGATTTTCGGAAATTTGATAGGCCTTCGCAATCTCCGAAATGGTAGCCAACTTGCCATGCTGTAAACCTAAGTACATCATGACCCGCATCGAGTAATCTGAGAATGTAGTGAGTTGCATACGTTAATCCAGTAAAAGGTGCATCAATAATATTGCTTATATGAAAAGGCTGTGCTATGTTTAAGGTATATTCTACATATATCTTAAATGATGTCCATGAAAACTTTCACCACGTCATTTTCAGCATTGGAACTACCCGTTTACAACGCCTTGTTGCGGGCGATGAATCCAGAAGTCGGCGAAAACATTGTGAGTCCAAGGTTAGTGTACGGCATTAAAGTCGAAGGCAATAGTACGAAAGTGACGCTCATCATGACTACATCAGAAGCACAATGGGAGCAATAATTCTTGAAAGGAAACAATATGTCACAACCCCATATCCACATACTGCCAGAGCAGATCTACCCATTCGATGCCCGCGGCATAGCCAAACGTTTCCGCCATGCCGCAATTTTTGGCGCGTTAGATGCACTGAACAGTGGTGAAACCATGCGCTTCGTTAATGACCACGATCCACTGCCACTGCTAAACCAGCTTGAACAACGCTATGGCAATGCACTTAGTATTCAGTATGTACGACGTGATTCCGAACAGATTGTGATCGATTTCGTTCGTAGATAAACCCCCAGCATAACCAATGTATAAGCTCCATATTATTTTTACCAGTCTAGATTTAGCGTGAGAAACGAAGTTAATCTTTTATGAAACCAAACAATTCAACGGCAATTTTCTTTGCCAAAAATCTATATTCTCACGCCCCCATTCGTGAAAGTATCTACTCATCATTTGCATCATTTATTGCCGTCTTGATTCTGTTAGTTGTGGTTCACTATGCATCCTTTGGCGGGGCCTTTTCTCTGTTGGTATTAGCCTCAATGGGGGCTTCGGCCTTTTTATTATTTGCCGTACCGCATAGCCCTATGTCTCAACCTTGGCCAGTCGTAGGCGGACATTTTTTATCATCCGTGATTGGCGTAGCTTGTGCCCAATGGATAGATAGCCCTGCGCTTGCAACGGCAACCGCCGTAGCGATATCAATATTCGCCATGCACTGGCTGCAGTGCCTGCATCCACCAAGTGCCGCAACGGCGATGATTGCTGTGCTTGGCGGTCCGGAAATACATGCGATAGGCTGGCAATTTTGCTACGAAGTGGTGGTAATCAACGCCGGCACTATGGTGTTGCTGGCGATTATGTTCAACAACTTGATTCCGGGACGTCGCTACCCGCTACTTCACTCGCACCATCCTCACCACGCCCAGTTCACCGATAGCGATCTCAAACCATATGCTGAGTTAAAAGAAGACGATTTCAAATGGGCACTTGGTCAAATAGATGGAGTAATCGACGTGAGTACGGAGGATCTAGTCGACCTATATGAATTTGCTGTTGAGCATGCCAAAAATAAAAAAGTAACCAGATGAAAAGGTTAAACGCATCATGAATTTTATTAAAGCTTGGAATACCTTCTCCTCTGCGCCACACCGCATGTTCTTTTTTGGCGGCATGGTGCAGTCTACATTAACGCTGGCATGGTGGCTGACCGACTTGGGCGGGCGCTACGGTGGGTTTTACACACCCATCGCATGGACGATCTCACCCATTGACGCCCATGCTTTTCTGATGATCTACAGCTTTCTCCCATTTTTCATTTTCGGCTTTCTGATGACCACTTATCCGCGCTGGATGAATGGCGAAGAGGTCGAACGCCGCGCCTACATACCGGCCTTTCTGCTACTGGCTACAGGGACGCTGCTACTTTATGCGGGGCTGATCGTCAGTGTTGTCATATTAAAGATCGCACTAGTGCTGTTTCTGGCAGGATGGGCCATAGGACTATATGCGCTGCTACGTGTTTACATGCGCGCCAAACACCCGGACAAACGGCACGCCGCGATCACCTCCGTCGTGCTGGTGATAGGCTGGCTGATGGTTGCCGCATTTGCCAGTGACGAAACACATCTGGTCGCGATCGCCAAGGTAGGTGGCATCTGGCTGATTCTGCTACCGCTTTTCTTCGCCGTCAGCCATCGCATGATTCCATTCTTCTCGGCCAACGTGATTCCTGATTATAAAATCGTCCGGCCAGACTGGGTACTTGCACTGATTCCTGGCTTTGCCTTGCTGCACGGAATACTGGAATTGACCGGGCAGCAACGCTGGACCTGGCTCGTTGATTTACCCATGGCACTAAGCGCACTCTATTTGACACGCGCCTGGCGACTGCGAGACAGCCTGGCCGTGCCGCTGCTCGGCATGGTGCACATCGGCTTTGCCTGGCTTGGCATCGCCTTGCTACTATACACAGTGCAAAGCCTGAGCTTATTCATGACAGGCCAGCTGATTCTCGCCAAGGCGCCGCTGCATGCGCTGGCAATCGGCTATTTCACTTCTATGCTGCTGGCCATGGTGACCCGCGTTACGCTCGGCCATTCCGGCAAGACACTGGCAGCCGACCACCTAACCTGGGGCATCTTCCTCGCCTTCCAGTCTGTTACAGTGCTGCGCGTCATTTCAGAACTGCCCGGACTATCCTTCACCGTGCGCAGCCATCTATACCTGTGTGCAGGCTTGGGTTGGCTGGTATGCTTTGGCCTCTGGTCATGCAAATTCGCCCCTACCTATTGGAAACCCAGACCAGACGGACGCCCTGGCTGATGAGCTAGCATCAAAATAGTTCGTTGCCGCCGATGTGCCGTGTAATTTATTTGGTATGGCGAAATCATTTATTAAAACTTTTAATGTGCATATGTTTCTAATGCTTAGAGACAGTATCGTGCAAGTGACATCAGCAGGTAATGGGATAAAGTAGCCGATATACGCTAAAGCTTTACCCAATGCTGCCGATGTAATAGTTACTAAGTGCAAATTTCAAAGCGAGGCGCGAAATGACTATCTATCAAGTTGTAGACGAGGAAAACAACTTAGTATGTGAGTACCTATACCGTGATAAAGCACTGCACAGTGCCGAAGATATGACAGTATGGTTTGCAGAGCACTACTATCACGTTGAAGAGCTGACTTTTCAGGAGGCCGCTTAAGTCTTATATAGGCGTTGCCGCATATAGCCTTAGGCACATAAACTAGGTTGAGCACAATAATTGAAGACATTGCGCCGTATGGTGGTCACTTCGGTTTCGGCGTGATGCGCAAAACTTATTACGCATTCTAGAGTGGTGTTTGAAAGCAAAAAAACGAGTGATTAATGCTTGCTCTCTACTTGTTCTTTAGTGGAGTACTTGGCGCCGTGGGGATAATGGATCTCGTTGGCACCACTACCTGCTTGTCTTTCTTGGGTTTTTTTGTTTCCTTATTGCCGCGTATCTGTCCTTTAGCCATGCTACTTCTCCTAAAATCATCAGCATTAAAATGGTTTGTCACACATGCTGATGCAGTGACACGTGGCTTCTGCAATTAGTTCAACCTAACCATCTCAACCACGTAGTTCATCATAGACCGATGTGAGAATATAGGTGGACTATTTTCAACTAGGTAGGGTCGCAATAACTGCAAAATATTACACTGTATGGTGGTCTACTTTTCGTAGCAAGCCAGCATTGGGCATCGTTAAAGTCGTCAGACTAAGTGCTCTGTACTGGCCACGGCCCGATGAGATTGCTTTAACAACGCCTCAAATTCCAACAAAGGCACCGGCTTGCTGAACAGATAACCTTGATAGGCAGAACAGCCATTGCGCTGCAAAAAGCTACGTTGCGCCTCAGTTTCCACGCCTTCAGCGATGATGCCCAGACCCAGTGTTTTGGCCATGCCAATGATAGTTTGTACGATAATCGCATCACTGGGGTCGATGGTAATATCCCGCACGAAACTCTGATCAATTTTGAGCTGGTCGAGTGGCAGCTGCTTAAGATAAGTAAGCGAAGACTGGCCGGTACCGAAATCATCCATGGCAAATTTGATACCAAGTTTTTTCAGTGCCTCCATTTTTACTATCGTATCAGCCACGTTATCAAGTACCAGGCTTTCGGTAAGCTCGATATCGAGCAGCCGAGGATTGGCACCGGTCTGTGCCAGTACCATTTGCACCTGATCTACGAAATCTGGCTGGCGAAACTGACGGGCACTGACGTTGATGGAGAGCAACAAGTTACGGGTAAGCGGGTCGTGCTCCCAGGTTTTGAGTTGTACACAGGCGGTTTCTAACACCCACAGGCCGATGGGGACGATAAATCCCGTTTCTTCGGCAAGCGGGATGAACTGCACGGGAGAGACTAGCCCGCGAACGGGGTGTTTCCAGCGCAGCAAGGCCTCGGCACCGATGATGTGGTGCCCATCGTCGACCTGCATCTGATAATAAAGCTCGAACTGCCGCTGCGACAAGGCATCGCGCAAATCGGTTTCGAGCGCTACCCGAACTTCAAGAACATCCTGCATGGCTAAATCGAAAAAACGGATAGTATCGCGACCGGCAGTCTTCGCCTGATACATAGCGATGTCGGCATGCTTGTACAGGTTATCCAAACCTACCAGGCTCCCACAGAACATATTGACGCCTATACTGACAGTGGCGTGGTACTTGAGATTATTCAACACATAGGGCTGACTTAATTCAGTATGAATTTTCTCAACCATCAGCCGTGCCAGCGCTACGGCTTTCTCTGGCACGTGTCCCAACGACTGGAGCATAACAATGAATTCATCGCCGCCCGGACGTGCCACAGCAGCATCGCTCGCACACGCCTGTAGCCGCTTAGCAACCTCAAGCAGCAGAAAGTCACCGATACCATGGCCTTGGGTATTGTTTAAGGTTTTGAAATGATCGATATCCAGAAATATCAATGCACAATGCTGCCCGCTGAACTCGCTGTCAGCCATTGCCTGTTGAAGCTTTTCCAGTAATAGACGGCGGTTAGGCAGGTTTGTAAGCGTGTCATAGAAGGCAAGGTGGTAAATATCGGCCTCGGCTTTTTTCTGCCGGGTTATGTCCTGCACCGTACCGATCATCTTGACCGGATGCATTGCCTGGTCAAAAAGCAGCTCACCGCGCGCATGAATATGTCTCACCGTGCCATCAGGACAACAAACGCGATGAAAACATTCGTACGGTTTACTGTCGAGCAAAGTTCGATAAAGTGCCATTTCGACATGCTCTAAATCTTCAGGATGGATGCTTTGTAGAAACACCGCATAACTTGGTATGAATGAATCAGGCTCAAAGCCCCAAAGCCGAAAACACTCATCCGACCATTGCAATTCGGCTGTTACGATATTCCAGTCAAAACTGCCCAACTGGGCAACACGCTGCGCTTCGTTAAGGTTAACCTCGCTGAGTTGTATAGACACTTTGCCCTTGTTCAACTCACTAAACAGGATCGTCATGATCGACATCATAGTGCAGGAAACCAGCACCGTGCTGACAACTCCGGTCGCAAGATAGTCGCGCATCACCTCGCCGTGAAAGTAAAGACTCATGCTGGCAACAATAGGCAGCGTCAACACCGTTGATAAGACAACAGATATCAGCAACAAGCGGCTTGGTTGAAGTGCGGAAAGACGGCTAACTACGGCTTTAAACCGCACGCACAATCTTGATTCTGGCAGAAACATAGCTATTCCGCCGCATCAAAGAATTGCGTCGTGTTCCCGATCCTCGGTATTGCTCCTGCATCGCGCCGCGCAACGCCTTGAGCCTTGCCATACGTAAACCCGATAATTTGATATTTAATGCGATCGCAATTCATTGGGCATTTCTCTTTTTATTGTTGATTATTATGACCGGATCAACAGCTATCGTAGAGAAACCGCAGCGGGGGAGGCAATTGAAATAGCTTCGAGTAAACACTGGCGGTTCCGCTGTCGTATGAGCATGCTCCTTTAGACCGGTAACTTTGCGTCGCCATCTTTCGATGGGTTTGCCTTTTTAACAAGTACATTCTGCACTCAGCATCGACACTATGTCAATACGCGCGCGTAGCCAAGGGCGATGGCTGCACTCCTAGCAAAAGATTGCCTTGAATTAAGATAAGTTCCAAAAACATGCGGCAGGAGGCGGAGTATGGGTCAAGTGGCTTCAGAATACAGGGCGCTCTTGACAACCCCATCGCTTAGGTGCAGCCCTTATTGACGACCTAATATAATAGGTCTAAGTTAATCCTTCGTTACCCAACAGGAGATGCAAAATGGAAAAGGCAGAACTAAAGAGTTTTGGGAATGCGGATGAGGTTCGTGAGTTCCCGAAGGGACGGCTTGAACTGATCAAGATTGGTGGTGCAACGGTTGGGCGCGCTATCTTCGAGCCAGGTTGGAGATGGGCAACATCTGTCCAGCCTATAGCCAAGACCCATAGTTGCGAGGCCCCTCATTTTCAGTATCACGTATCAGGCATCCTGAAGATCCTTATGGATGACGGAACCGAGCTGGAGGCTAAACCCGGCGACGTTTCCAATCTTCCCTCAGGACATGACGCCTGGGTCGTGGGTGACCAGCCGGCAGTCGTTGTCGACTTCCAAGGCATGCTTGACTACGCCAAGTCCCGGTAACTGATTAACAGAGGTACAGCCTTGGCTCGTGTGGTTGAGTATCCTGTTCTTAGGAGACCATTCATGAACCAAAAAAACATTTAAAATTGCCGTTTCCACGCGGCCCTGGTATGCATGAGCCTAAACACCTCCACGGGGCACGCTATGCCCCAATAAGTTTTACTTTTGTCGGTTAGCATCTGGCTTGTGAATAATGGCCATTTAAAATCAGCCGCTTAAATTCCTGACCAACACGATTAAGGTACAAACCTTCTCATAACAGTATGCATGGGTTGCATGCCGTACTTAAGCCCTGAAATTTGCTTGCTAGATCACTTAAATATAATCAATTACCCAGCTTTGCAAGCAGCATAGATAACGATTAACGGCAGAGACCAAATTTCTCACGGTCCTCAAAAGATTAAATTTCAGGTAAGCTGTGACTTGCAATATAGACAATAAAGCGGCATGTGGCAAGCCATTCAATGGTATGAAACGTCATGCCGGGAAGTAACAATAATAATTGCTAGGGGAATAATAAAAATGTTTTGTCCTAACTGTGGCACTTCGAATGAGACCTCCGCAAAATTCTGCTTTAAGTGTGGAAATCCTTTGCCGATAATTGACCAAAGCGCGCAACGCAGCACAGAGCCAGATCCCCAAGCGTTATACAAAGCGGTTATCGGCCCCAAAAACCCCCAGCATTATTTGCATAAGTTTGCTCAATTTGATCAGGATGGCAAGCCAAGCGCAACTTGGCATTGGCCAGCATTTTTTGTAACTTTTTACTGGTTTATATACCGGAAAATGTGGCTCCATGCCCTCATTTACTTTTTTCTGCCATATTTAGTCATGATACCAATCGGTATTGTTGCGGCAATCGCAGGCAAATCCACCGCCGCCGATTTAATTTTAGGGATAGGTTATCTTTTGTTTCTGGTCGGAATTTTTTTTCTGCCCCCAATGTATGCCAATGCTTTGTATTACAAACATTGCCAAAAGCTTATTGCTGAGGCCAAAATATCTTCATCGGATTATCAAAGGCAGCTTGGAGAGCTTTCTGGTAAGGGTGGAACAAGTAATATATTGCTCATTGTCATTCTCATCCTTTCCTTTATTTCCATAGTGGGAATTTTGGCTGCGATTGCCATTCCGGCTTATCAGGATTACACCACGCGAGCACGGGTTGCGCAGGCTTATATTGCCGGCACCGTTGCAGCTAACTCCGTCGGCACTTACTATAGTCAGCATCATGCTTTGCCAAATACAATTTACGAAGCCGGCTTCACTGGAACAGTGCCACCATCGGTAAGAGAGGTCTTAGTCAACAATCAAAATGGCACTATCCTTATCACGATGGCCGAGCCTCCCATCAGCGGACTTTCTTTCTCACTTATACCGTCCCTGGATAACAATAAGCAATTCATCTGGGCCTGTACGAGCAGCGAGATTCAGGATAAATACCTTCCAAAAAACTGCAGGAAATAAGGGCCGCATTAAACTAGATCGGTAACCTCATGAGGACCCGACTTACGCGGCCTGAACTTCAGTGTAAACGCTTAACCTAACCTACGCATGCTGATTTTTGTGTACCGTATATATTTAAATTAAATCGTGTATTTGTATTAAAACCCATTTTATTTTTCAGGATATCACTATGCTAACCATGTACGATGCAACTATTCCACCACTAAAACGCACTTTAACTAACCTCTCCGCCATACTGCAAAAAGGCGAAAATCATGCCGATGCTAAAAAAGTCGAGCATAGCGTGTTGCTTAATGCACGTCTGGCGCTCGACATGTATCCGCTCACACGGCAAGTACAAATCGCCACAGATATGAGCAAGGGTGCCGTTGCGCGACTAGCAGGGGTAGAAATCCCAAAATATGAAGATACTGAAACCACTTTTGCTGAACTACAAGCGCGTATCGCCAAAACCATTACCTTTATTGACGCCATCAAGCCTGCGCAGATGGACGGGAGTGAAACACGTGATATTGTCATTCCCATACGTAATACAAACTTAGAGTTTAAAGGGCAAGCTTACTTACTCAACTGGGTAATGCCGAATGTGTATTTTCACGTGACTACGGCTTACAACATCCTGCGCAATAATGGGGTTGAGCTAGGCAAGCTGGATTACCTAGGCCCTAGAGATTAACATAGAGATAGCAAGGTTATGTAGCGTGGGCAGACTTTCTGCCCACGCACAAGATAATTGAATGGTAGGCAAATATTTTCCACCCTTGCTAATAATATCTTCAGCAGCGCGCCTAATAATGTGATCCTCATCATCCGTAAGCAGTGACAAGCCTATCCTAGCCACACCATCCATAAACATCGACCCACCAACACCATCATAGTCTGAGCCAATTTGTTTCATGGTACTTGCTTGACCTATACATTGAGCTTTGGACAATAATTAATATCTTTTGATTTGGATCAAGGCTCTTGGTTAATCTTAAATAATATTATTAGGCCTCTTACATACTCGAGAATTGATCGAGCAGGGAAGTTTTAAAGTCAGCAATTTCAGATTGATTTAGTATTGTTTATATTGATAGGAGAGCATTATGTATTTTCAAGGGTGGCAGGGAATTTACACTTTCGTTGGCTTAGTCATTGCGATTGTTTTAATGTTAGCCGCATTTGCTAAGTCAGTTAAGTAGTCAGAGTCTTTTATAAATATTATCGTGGGCTATGGCGTTGCCGTCATAGCCTATTTTTTGTAAGCAAGTAACGCCTTAGATCAGCAGAATGTTTCCTTATTATCTAATTCTAAATTAATATTGGACTTCCCAGATTTTCCTAGGCTTTTGAATGCTCTGTTTTGGGCGCGTAACTTTGTTAACCTACATGCATAGCAGTGATTGGCGAATCTCGCAAAAGGTGTTGTCGACCACATAAGCAGCAAGTTTTTTCACGAATTAACACATAAGTTGCAATCGATCTGAAATGCCAAAATTTACTTGTACTTTGGATTGGCAGCGTGTCTATGGACACAACTGCGGTATTTCTCGCGGTTCTGGATTTTAAGCGTGGGGGGCACGTCAGGTTTTTTTGAGCAGATCGAACACATGCCTCCCCCAGTAGATACGTTTCATAACCTTGCTAACTAACCTCTCAATCATAAAGTCAATACTGTCAGGTTGGCGTCAGCTTCGCGCTATAAGATGTATTCCATGGTGACTGATGAAGTTTTTAACAAATCTCAAGCAGACACTCTTTGCCCTAAATTTACTTTAATTTAACTTTTGGAGATTGAAATGAACAAATTTTTAACTACACTATTCGCTGGTGCATTTGCATTATCATTAGGTACTGCTGCATTTGCAGCTGATGCGGTTAAACCAGCTGAACCGGCCAAAACTGAAGCGACAGCAACTGATGCTAAAGCTACACCAGCAAAAACTGTGAAAAAACATACTCGCAAACATGCTAAAAAAGCGGCTGAAACAACTGCACCAGCTGAAGTAGCAGCACCTGCAGCTAAATAAATTTACAGAAGTAAGGTTTAATTTTTAGTTAAATTAAACCATTAAAAAAGGGCAGATTAATCTGCCCTTTTTTATGTTGGTGACCCGTCCTGAAATAAGTTG
>DIZU01000224.1:0-1264 GCA_002429455.1 Methylotenera sp. UBA6020
GCGATCTAAAGATTGCTCCTACATCCAACCCTACAGATATTCTTCTACCGTAAACAGCTTACGATGTTCACGTATCGCAAAGCGGTCTGTCATGCCGGCAATGTAATCAGCTACTGCGCGTGCTTTATCAATTTCCGCATAGGCTTGGAACTCATTGGGCAGTAAGCCGATATTTTCAAAAAATCCGACAAATAGTTCACGCACAATGCGGGCGGCTTTTGCACTCATACGGTTTACTTTGTAATGGTGGTATAAGTTTTTACGCAAAAATTGCTTGAGCTTGAGGTTTTGCTCTGCAACGCTGCTACTAAAGCCGATTAATTGCGGCAGCTGGCGAATATCGCTGATGCTTTCGGGTTGATGTTGCTCAATGTTTTTGGCGCTGTGGGTGCATAAATCTACCACTAGCGTGTTGATCATGCGGCGGACTGTTTCGTGTATGAGTCTTTTTTGTTCTAACTTAGGGTATTTGGTTTTTACGAGTGCTAAATTATGCGCAAATAACTCTACCTTTGATAATTGATCAATGGTGATCAAGCCTGAGCGCAAGCCATCATCAATATCATGATTGTTATAGGCAATTTCATCGGCATAATTGGTGAGTTGGGCTTCTAAACTAGGACTGGTTTTGTCTAAGAATCGCTTACCCACATCACCTAATAACTTAGCATTTTTAATTGCACAGTGTTTCAGTATACCTTCGCGCACTTCAAAGGTGAGATTCAAGCCATCGAAATCAGCGTAACGCAACTCCAGTTTATCAACGACGCGTAGCGACTGTAGGTTATGCTCAAAGCCACCAAAATCGCGCATGCATTCATTGAGTGCATCTTGGCCTGCATGGCCAAAGGGCGTGTGGCCTAGGTCGTGTGCGAGCGCGATTGCTTCGGTTAAGTCTTCATGCAAGTTAAGCGTACGCGCAATGCCACGCGCCAGTTGGGCGACTTCCAGGCTGTGGGTTAGGCGGGTACGAAACAAATCACCTTCATGATTTACAAATACCTGCGTTTTATATTCTAAGCGGCGGAAAGCGGTGGAATGAACGATACGGTCACGATCGCGCTGAAAGGCGTTACGGGTGACAGAGGCTGGCTCATCGAAATGGCGCCCTTGTGATTGCGTTGGGTCGGCGGCGTAGGAGGCTAGTTTGTTCATAGGTCAGAGTTTTCGCGGCGGGTCGCCGCTCCTACAAAAATCGAGTCATTGTAGAGCGGCTGTCTGCTTATACACATCTGACGCTGCCGACGGAGAGGGTAGTGTAGAT
>DIZU01000224.1:1332-11516 GCA_002429455.1 Methylotenera sp. UBA6020
CGAGTCATTGTAGAGCGGCGACCCACCGCGATAAAGACTTTTCTCATCATAACTCCAATGTTGCTTTTAACTTTTCAGCGTCGTAATCACTGGTAATCACGGCTTTACCTATGCCTTGCTGCAGCACCAGCCGGATCTTTCCGTTTTCTACTTTTTTATCCAGCCCCATGAGATCCAGATATTTATCTACACCCAGATTAGGTGCTATAATAGGTAGATTAGCCGTTTTAAATAAGCTTTGCATGCGGGCGATGTCAGCCTGTGCCAGCCAGCCCATGCGTTGCGATAAATCGGCCGCCATCATAGTGCCTGCTGCCACGGCTTCACCATGCAGCCAAACACCATAACCCATCGCATTTTCAATGGCATGACCAAAAGTATGGCCTAAGTTAAGTAGTGCGCGCTCGCCTTGCTCGTGTTCATCTACAGCAACAACATCTGCCTTATTTTGGCATGAGCGGTAAATTGCATAACTTAACTCTTGTTCGCTGAGCGACATTAGCGCAGATACATTATGTTCTAGCCAGTCAAAAAAGGCCGCATCACGTATCAAGCCGTATTTAATCACTTCGGCCATGCCTGCAGCAAACTCACGCGCAGGCAAGGTTTGTAATGTGTCAATGTCGGCCAATACCAATTGCGGCTGGTAAAAGGCGCCTATCATGTTTTTACCTAGCGGGATGATTGATGCCTGTTTTACCACCGACGGATGAATCCACCTGCGAAAGTAACGTTGTTGGAATCTGAATAAAAGGCACACCACGTAAGAATGTGGCAGCGGCATAGCCGGTTAAATCGCCAATGACACCGCCGCCAAGCGCGATAAGCGTGGTACTACGCTCACAACGGTTTTGCAGCAAAGCATCATAAATTTTATTGAGTGTGTCTGTATTTTTATAAGCTTCGCCATCTGGCAAAATAATAGGAATCACTGTTACCCCTGCCGTTTGCAGGCTTTGGCTTAACTTATCCAGATATAAAGGTGCAACTGTTGTATTAGTCACAACTGCGACATGCTTACGTTTGAGGTGCGGTAATATAAGGCTGGCATCTGATATCAGATTGCGCCCAATGTGTATCGGGTAACTTCTATCGGCTAATTCTACTTTGAGTGTTTGCATCTTTATCGTTGACTTAATTAGGGTTCACTTAAATTGTGGTTCATTGAAACTAGGTTGCGCTAGGATGTTCCTTACCATAAGTTTCGTCGGCGTTTTGTTTTTGCAGCAATTGTTCAATGTGATTTGTAATATCAACGGCCGATTGCGCACCAGTATCTACAATATAATCCGCTAACGCTGTGTAGATTGGATCGCGCTCAATATACAATTGCTCCAGTTTCTGCTTGATATTGCCACCTTGCAATAAGGGGCGCGTTTTATCATTGCGGGTACGTAGCCATAGGTCATGTACATTTGCACGTAGGTAGATTACTTGGCCATGATTTTTTAGTAGCGTTCGATTCTCGGGTAACAAAACTGCGCCACCACCTGTTGCCATCACAATATTGTTTAGCTGACTTAACTCTTCAATCACAGCAGTTTCACGTTTACGAAAACCTGCCTCGCCTTCTAACTCAAAGATAAGTGGGATTTTTACCCCTGTTTTACGCTCAATTTCGTGATCTGAGTCGTAAAAAACCATATCCATTTGTTTCGCAATTAAGCGACCAATTGTGGTTTTACCTGCGCCCATTAGGCCTACAAAAAAGATATTGTCCAATTTCATACACCTAACCTATTTTTAAAACAAAATGCCCATCACACAGATGATGGGCATTTTATGACAATCTTGGATATCTGTCAGATTTTGCTTGTTAGATTTTACAGAAGTTAATCATTTACAAAACTGACCTTTTTCTATTAACGTAAACCTAAACTTTCATCCATTATTTTTGGTGTAATGAATATGAGTAGTTCAGTTTTATCTAACTGAGTTATTCTGCGTTTGAACACATTTCCTATAATCGGGAGATCGCCAAAAAATGGTACTTTGTCGACGTCATGTCTCTCCGTTTGTTCAAAAATACCACCCAAAACTGCAGTCTCTCCATTAGAGACCAGTACTTGAGTGTTTACGCGCTGCGTATCAATAGAAGGCACCCCAAAGAAAACCGTACCGACTTTCTCTTTTTTCACCTCTAAATCCATAATTATTTTATCATCAGGAGTAATTTGTGGCGTCACCTCAAGGCTTAAAACTGCTTCTTTAAAAGCTACGTTGGTAGCACCACTGCTTGAAGCTTCTAAGTAAGGAATTTCTGTACCCTGAGCAATTTTAGCTTTTTGCTGATTTGCAGTTGTGACACGAGGACTTGATACAACTTTACCGCGATTGTCAGTTTCAAGAGCAGTGAGTTCTAAATTGAGTAACAAACCAGCAGGTAATCTAAATAAGCTAAAAGCAACACTGCCGAATGCGCTTGAGACAGGCAAGTTAGAATTCAAAGCACTTGCATTAGCTGACACACTTGTCGTTGTCGTTGTCGTTGAGTCAGATAATTGACCTCCAATAGCATATGAGGTATCGCCTGTATGAGCTTTTTGCACACCAAATCTCGCCCCTAAACTTTTACCAAACTTCTCATCCGCTAATACAAGGCGTGACTCTATCATTACCTGTTTTACCGCTATGTCAGTTTTGCTAATAATCGCTGGCCACTTGTTCAAGATATTTGGGAGTGTCTTGCACAAACACGGTATTGGTACGCGGGTCGAGCACCGCATTACCACGTTTAGATAAAATTTTCTGTTTTGGATCGCTTAGTATATCTTTCAGTGACTGTGCTTTCATGTACTTCAAACTAAATACTTCTGTGCGTAGTGGCTCCAAATCTTCAATTTGTTGAGTAGCCTCCAGCATTTGTTTTTCTTTTGCAGCCACTTCATCGGCAGGGGCTACCAAAATAACGTTGCCATTTTTGCGCATCGTTAATCCTTTGCTTTGAATAATAATGTCCATCGCTTGGTCCCATGGCACATCTTTTAAACGCAAGGTTATGTTACCTGTCACTGTGTCACTGGTAATAATGTTCAAGCCAGTAAAGTCAGCAATGACCTGCAACACTGAGCGCACTTCTATATTCTGGAAATTCAATGAGAGCTTTTCACCGGCATAACCTGGCTTAGACCCACGGACTAATTTATTCGGATCCTCAACCACCTGACGAACATCAATAATGAATTTTTTATCAGCTTGATACGCAGATTGTTCCCAGTTGCCTTTAGGCTCAATCACCATGCGTCCATTTTTGCCCTGCTTCATGGTATCTACATAAATGACCGGAGTATTGAAATTGGTAACATTCAGGCGACGTTGTAAGTTTGCGGGGACATCAGTATTGATAAAATCCACTACAATGGTTTTACCTTTTTGCTTAATGTTAATGCCTGCAGATGCATCTGATAAATCTACAATAATGCGGCCTTCACCATTTTTACCGCGTGCAAAATCGACGTTATTGATCGAGATTTGTTGACGATCAAGGCTAGATTCTGCGAATTTTGTTTCAACGCCTGAACTTGCATTGACCTCGTTCGCTTGCAACATAATCGTTACTTCATTGCCACTTACAGTTGTACTGTAGCCTACGTTTTTAGACAAATTAAGCACCATCCGTGTCCGCTCTTTGGCTTGGGCTAGTGTCACGCTCTTTAGTGCACCCTGGTCAACAGGCAGATTACTTTTGGCAAGACCGTTTGCAACTTTTGGGAAATCGAGGGCAATTCGTGCCGGACTATTGAGCGTAAAGCCAGCGGGTGGGTTGGTAAGTGGCTGCGTAGTTTTAATGTGAATGGCAACTCTACCACCTGGCAAAGATGAAAAATCCACACTTTCGATTTTGTTAGTCAACTCTGACTGATCTTCAGCTTGTGACAAGCCTGAAAACATCGCCAACCCTATTAATAGGGCTGCTAGTAACGATTTTGACATCCACGTGTTCTTTTTCATTATTTCACCTTGATTCTTAACTTCTTTAGGATTCTTAACTTCTTTTAGAAATGCTATATTTCTACAGGAGTTAATTATTCTTGTAGCGCTAAATTAGAAACCCGCTCTATCCAATCACCTGAAAGGTCATCTTGTACTATTTCTTTTAGTACAACTTCGCTATCAGTTATTTGCGTGACCATGCCAAAATTTTGGCCTACATAGTTACCAAGTTTAACTTGCTGCACACCATTGTCCGGAGTTTTAAGTAACGCGTAAGTCAGCTTACTTTTTGATAGCAGACCTACGTATTTAATGCTCTCAAGCGGATATGCCTCCATAGGTTCTTTTGGTCTGTTTAAATTTGGGTGCAGTCCGCTGGATTTATTCGCCGCTTTACGTGCCCTAAATGGATCAGAAAGTGTGCCGTCGGCATTGTATTGCAACGCAAGATAAGGCTTCACTTCAGGTAATGGCTTAATTTTAGGTCGCATGTCATTAGCGGCATTGCGCATGAACTTATCCAGATCATCGCCATCACCCCCATGACAAGCGGCTAAGCCGAGACTCAACATACAAATCGACAAGACTCTAAACCGCATATTGCCTGCAGATTTTTGTTTTAAGCATAAATTCACTTGACTGATCAACCTTTCCCACCTAACTTGACTTTGGCTGCTTTATCGGCCTGTCTCTTCCCGGCAATTTCATCCGCATCCAAATACCGATAGGTTCTAGCGATGGCTTCCATTACTAACACACCATCTGCAGCCGCAGTTGGTTTAGCCTCTTTATTGCCGTTGGTAATAAAGATATCATTCAAAGTGACGATACGCGATAGCTTGGAAATATCTGTCGCAAATGCGCCTAAATCGTGATAAGTGCCTGTTACTTTGATAGAAATTGGCATCTCAGCATAAAATTCGGCTTGCGTCTCTTGACCAGGTTTAAATAATTCAAACTCCAAACCACGCCCTAAACCAGCTTGATTAATATCGGTCAACAAGCCATCCATTTGGGATTTATCCGGGAGCTGTTTTAGCAAAGCGCCAAAAGTTTTTTCAATTTCTATCATTTGTTGCTTATAGCCAGCCAAGTTAATCGCTTGGCCTTGCTTCTCTAAAAATACTTGTCGCAACTCTTGCTCTTTAGCCTTAGCTGTATCTAGCGATTCAAGTGCTGGACTCCATAAAAAATAGTAGCCTAGCGCCAAAATAACCAAAAATACTATCGCAAGCAGTACTGCCTTGACTGGCAGCGGCAAACTGCCCGCATTCTTAAAGTCTATATTATTAAAATCATCTAACTTCATGATTAACCTCTACCTTTAAGTGTACTTTTAGGTGCCATAGCTGTTGTATCTTCAGTTTCAACCTTAGGCACTTTAATGTTCACCTTCAAGGTAAATGCATTTTGTTTAATGTTATTGACAATCACAGACTTGATCTCTAACAGATTTGGCGACTCCATCCACTTTGAAGTAGAAAGGTTACGCACCAAGGTAGCAACACGCGCATTGGTATCTGCGGCGCCTTCAATAGTGATCTCATTACCTTGTTGTTTGATGCTTTTTAGGTACATACCTTCTGGTAACTGCCGACTTAGCTCATCAAGTACAACGACCGCCTGGCTACGATTGGTTTGCAAATTCTCGACCACTTGCTTCCGCGCTAGCATGGTACTGATCTGGTCTTTGAGGTCTTTAATATTGGCAATTTCTTTATCCAACTTAACAATAGCCACATCTAAACGCTTATTACGCTCTGCCTGAGCATCGGTTTGACTGTTGATATATGTCCAACCCATGAAAATAATGACTGTCGCTGCAATGGCAGAGAATGCCGCCATTAACCCGAACTCACGTTGACGTGCATCGCGCCTGATTTGACGATGCGGTAGTAGATTGACGCGTATCATATCGCCAACCCTCGCATGGCAAGACCGCAAGCAATTAATAGCGCAGGCGCATCTATGGTGGTTTGCTGCTGCTTGAGCCTGGCACTAATCGCCATACCTTGGAATGGATTTGCGACCAAGGTATTCACTTGGGTGCGGTCTTGCACCATGACATCAATCGCAGGAATGGCGGCACAACCACCAGCTAGCACAATATGATCAACACGGTTATATTGTGTAGAGCTGGTAAAAAACTGTAGCGCCCTTGCTACTTCCATGGCCAGCGACTGCACAAATGGTTGCAACACTTCGTTTTCATAACTCTCAGGTAAGCCACCCTTGCGCTTAGCGATTTCAGCTTCTTCCAAAGACAAACCGAAACGACGCTGAATTTCTTGAGTGAGCTGTCCACCACCAAAACTTTGCTCACGGGTATATACCGATTTATTGTCATGCAACACATTGATATGCATCATGAATGCACCAATATCTACAATCATTACCGTTTGTTCACGACCGGAGTTTGGCAGTTGGCTGGCCACTAGGGTATAGGCGGCTTCAGTTGCGTAGGTTTCAACATCCATGACGATCACTTTAAGATCCGCGCCTTCAGCGGCGGCAATACGGTCTTCAATTTTTTCTTTACGTGAGGCCGCGATTAATACTTCTACTTCATCCGGGCTATTGGGAGCAGGGCCAAGTACTTGAAAGTCAATATTGACTTCATCAAGTGAGAACGGGATGTATTGATTTGCCTCAGCCTCCACTTGCGCCTCCATATCTTCTTCACGCAAGTCAGCCGCCATCAGGACTTTTTTACTAATAACCGCCGCCGCTGGCAAAGCCAGTGCGGCACGTTTCTCACGTGAACCAAGCAGTTTCCAAGCAAGCTTCACGGCATCAGCCACTTTTTCCAGATCGTTCACATTGCCATCTACCATGGCATCTTTGGGCAAAGGCGACATTGAGTAACTTTCGAGCTTGTAGCCGCCACGCCCGTTGTCTGCAAGCTCTACCATTTTGATAGCTGTTGAACTGATATCAATACCGATCAGGGGGGGAGTTGATTCTGTAAAAAAGCTGAATTTCAAACTGAAATTCCCTCTCAAAGTTAATTAGTTACGTATATTTCTAATAATTTACATTAAATCCTAGCAACAACTTTAACCCCTGTAAAGCAATTTTTATTTCCTCATTTATTCAATGCTTTATTTTATTGTTTATTCGCAAGGATTGTCATAGCAATTTATAATAGCGCAATATCTACTCAAAAATGAATTATTAAACTTCAATGACTCCTAATAAATGGTGGCACTACCTGTTATTGGCTATTGCTGTAGGCGGCTTATCGGTTGCAGCACTTGTTGGCATAGCCGCGGCACTTATTTACCCGGCACTACCTTCACTGGATGCGCTGACTGACTATCACCCCAAGCAGCCTTTGCGTGTTTACTCAGAAGATGGCTATCTGATCAGCGAGTTTGGTGAGGAGCGTCGCGCTTATATCAAAATCGAGGATGTGCCGCAAAACATGAAGAATGCGGTCATTGCGATTGAAGATCGCCGTTTCTATCAACATAACGGCGTCGATACCAAAGGCGTATTGCGCGCGATTGTCACCAATCTAAGTGGGGGGGCCAAAGAAGGCGCAAGCACCATTACCATGCAAGTTGCACGCAATTTCTTTTTATCTAACGAACGTAATTTCAAACGTAAAATTAACGAGGCTTTGCTTGCAATCAAAATTGAACATAGTTTGAGCAAAGACAAAATACTGGAACTGTACATCAACCAGATTTATTTAGGTCAACGGGCTTATGGCTTTGCTGCAGCTTCGCAGGTGTATTACGGCAAGCCGCTTGAGAAACTGAACTTAGCGGAGACCGCGCTATTGGCGGGCTTACCAAAAGCGCCGTCTGGTTACAATCCGTTTGTTAACCCGAAACGCGCGCTGAGTCGCCAAAAAGAAGTATTGCATGACATGTATCGTTATGGATTCATCAAAGAAGATACTTATCAAGCAGCACTAAAAGAGCCCTTGCGCTTCAAAGTATCGAAACAATCACGAGATTTAGCCGCTGATTACGTAGCGGAAATCGTGCGGGAAAGTTTGTATGCGCAGTATCAGGACGACATCTACAGTAGTGGTTTAAAAGTTTATACCACCATTCGTAAAGCTAACCAAGAAGCTGCAAATACTGCAGTGCGGGAAGGCATCTTAGACTACGATTTGCGTCACGGCTATCGTGGTCCAGAGAAAGTGCTGGATATTGAAACGCTGCCATCCAGCGATAAAAAGAATACTTTAGATACGGCGCTGGATGAAGTCGAAGAATTCAACGGTTTTATGCCGGCAATTATTACCAGTATTGCACCTAAGTCTATCCACATACATGTTAAAAATGGTGATGATGTTGAAATTACCGGCAAAGGCTTGGCATTTGTTGAGAAAACGCTCAATGAAAAAGACCCCGCTAAGCGCTTATTAAAAGTAGGCGCAGTGATTCGTGTGCTTAAAAATAACGACGGCTGGCGAATCGTACAGCTACCGCAGGTAGAATCTGCACTGGTGGCACTTGACCCGGAAAATGGCGCAGTGCGTGCATTGGTTGGCGGTTTTGACTTTAACCACAGTAAATTCAATCATGTAACGCAGGCATGGCGTCAGCCAGGTTCCAGCTTCAAACCGTTTATTTATTCGGCCGCCTTAGAAAAAGGTTATACGCCAGCTACGATTGTAGAAGATGAACCCTTAACTATTTCAGCGAATGATACTGGCAGTAAAGAATGGTCACCACAAAACTATGAAAATACCTTTGAAGGTCCCATACGCATAAGAGAGGCCTTGGCTAAATCTATTAACTTGGTGGCTATTCGTGTGCTGCAAGCCATAGGCGTGAACTATGCCCAAGATTACATTACCCGCTTTGGATTTGCCGCCAAAGACCATCCCGCTTACCTGACAATGGCACTGGGCGCAGGCTCCGCCACGCCATGGCAAATGGCTACCGCCTACGCGATATTCGCTAATGGTGGTTATCGCGTCAAACCAAACTTGATTGCTAAAATTGTAGATCAAAATGGTAAAGTCATTTTAGAAACCAAATTTGATCATGCAGGTAATGGCGCCCCCCGTGTGATTGATGCACGTAATGCATTCATCATGAACTCCATGCTGCAAAGCGTTATACGTAGCGGCACCGCAGCCAAAGCACTACAACTCGGCCGCGGCGATCTTGCAGGTAAAACGGGTACGACTAATGACCACTTTGATGCCTGGTTTGCGGGATATAGCCCCAAACAAGTGGCTGTGACATGGATCGGATTCGATAAACCACAAACATTAGGCAGAAGTGAGACTGGCGCCATAGCCGCATTGCCGATTTGGATGAAATATATGGCAGCCGCAATGCGAGGTGTACCTGAAGAAAGTCTGCCCATGCCAGATGGTGTTATGATGGTAAAAATTGACCCGACGACAGGCATACGTGATGACAGCGGCATGAGCGAATATTTCTATCATGAAAATCCTCCACCTGAAGTTGAAATGCCGTCATCTAACGATTCTGAGAATTCAAACGAATCTCCACTCATCCAGCCGCAACAGCTGTTACAGCCGGAAGTGTTTTTGTCACCTAAATCGACTAACCAAGGGTATTCAAACCAACTGTCTTCTAACCAACAGGGATCTAATCAACCAGCAAGAAGCGCAAAATCCACATCTCAAAACTCAGCGCAAAATTCAGCTGCAAAAATATTAAATCCTAACTAATTTGATGTAAAAGATTTAACGGTCATGGCGAGAGAAAATTTACAGCAATTGCGGCAGCTAATTGCACAACAAGCCGCCCGTATGATGGCGGAAGATGGTATTTCTGATTTCGCCTACGCCAAAAAAAAATCAGGGCGGCAATTAGGTGCGGTTGATGATAATGCACTGCCTTCTAACGTGGAGATTGAAGAAGAGCTTAAACGTTACAACGCACTTTTTTTAAGTGAAGCGCAGCCAGAAAATCTGCATGATTTACGTAAAAACGCGCTCTTCACTATGCAATTGCTAGAAAGTTTCAATCCATATTTAACCGGAGCAGTATTGGATGGCACCGCCGGGCTTGGTTCCGAAACCCATATTCACCTGTTTGCAGATAGTTTAAAAGAGGTGGAAATGTTTTTGCTGAACCAGCAAATTCCGTTTAACTCGAACGAAAAATCCTTTCGCGTGATGAATGATGGCAAGCGTGACAAAAAAGGTGAGCGGCGCAAGAAAGTCCCGGTTTTTACCTTAGAAACCGATACCGGTTTAATCAAATTAAGTGTATTTGAGGTCAATGACATACGGGTTGCCACCAAACGTGCGG
>DIZU01000223.1:0-226 GCA_002429455.1 Methylotenera sp. UBA6020
TTTTATCCAGAACAATTTAGCGAAAAGTTACGTGATGTGTTGGATTATCACAACTTTGTTCTTACGAAGTATTTAGGTGCAGAAGCGGTTGATTTTAATCAACAGTTAGACTCTGCATTGCAAAAAGCCGACTTAATTAAACCTTTGGTAGCTGATATATCAGCCGCTTTATATGAAGCAAATGCGGCAGGTCAAAACTTATTGTTTGAAGGTGCGCAAGGCACGT
>DIZU01000223.1:356-6995 GCA_002429455.1 Methylotenera sp. UBA6020
GCAGCGTCTGATGGTGTATAAGAGACAGGTTTGAAGGTGCGCAAGGCACGTTGTTAGATGTAGATCATGGCACTTATCCTTATGTCACCTCTAGTAACTGTGTTTCAGGCCAAGCGGCGGCGGGTACCGGCGTTGGACCCAATATGCTGCATTACGTGCTGGGTATTACCAAAGCCTATACCACACGCGTAGGCGGCGGTCCTTTCCCAAGCGAGTTGGATATCGAGTCTGAGCATTGCCCAGGCAATCAAATGTCAGTCAAAGGTCAAGAGATTGGTACTGTGACTAAGCGTAAACGTCGCTGTGGCTGGTTTGATGCTGCTGCATTACGTCGCTCTGCACGTATTAACGGCCTCACAGGCTTGTGCATTACTAAACTAGATGTTTTAGATGGTATTCAAGAGCTCAATATTTGCACAGGCTACATGCTGGACGGCAAGTTATTGGACTTGTTGCCGATAGGTGCTGATGACGTAGCGCGCTGCCAGCCTATCTATGAAACGGTGCCTGGCTGGAGTGATAACACTTTTGGTGTAAAAACGTGGGAAGGTTTGCCTAAAAATGCGCAAAGTTATCTCAAGCGTTTAGAAACACTATGCGGTGTGCCAGTAGATATTGTGTCAACCGGCCCTGAGCGTGATGAGACGATTGTCCTGCGTCATCCATTTGCTTAAATGAAATTGTTACATAGATTTAACTGTGAATTTTTAGTATGAAAAATACCTCCCAGCAGCGCCTGGCATGGGCGATTACTGGCTCTGGCCATTATTTGCGAGAATGCCTGGACATCATTCATACCCTGAATAATGTCGATTTATTTTTAAGTAAAGCCGCGGCTGAGGTCTTGCAACAATATGGCTACAAGCACAATGTAGGCAAAGTTTTTCAAGATAAAACCGCCAGCAGTGTGCCTGTAGAGTTGTTCTATCTGGGACACTATCACAGTTTGGTTATTGCACCTGCCACCTCTAATACCATTGCTAAAATGGTATGTGGCATCTCCGATAATTTAGTGACCAATCTATATGCACAGGCTGGCAAAACCCGTGTTCCTAGTATTATTTTTGCCTGTGACACCGCGCCTGAATTAGAGTCAGAGGCACCGCGTGAACATGTAGTAAAAGTGTATCCGCGTAATATTGATTTAGAAAACATCGCCAAAATTAAAACGTTTGAAGCAACCACTGTAGTTGATGATATGCAAAGCTTAAATGCCAATATACAGGCGAGGCTGCAAGCGATAGTGCAAACGACTGTACATGCTACAGCGCAAACCAAAGCCTAGTCAAAATGGCTAAAAATCTGCTTTTTCTGACAGGCAAGCTTGCGGAAAAAAGTCTACACAAAGTACTCGCTGAAGTACAAAGTAACCCAAAAACCACACCTTTTAAATACCGTATTCACCAAATTGGCGTGTCTGTTGCAGCACTCATGACGCCTGATTTAATTGCGCGCCGACTAAAAGAAACTGGTGACGCCGATAAACTGATCTTGCCTGGACTCTGCCAAGGCGATTTAACGCAACTAGAGGCACAATATGGCGTGCCGGTTGAGCGCGGACCTAACGACTTAAAAGACTTGCCGCAGTACTTTGGTCACGAGGGTGTAGTACCAGACTTAAGTCAATATAACGTGCAGATTTTTGCTGAAATCGTCGATGCGCCTTATCTGACAGTTGAGGGCATAGTCGCAAAAGCGCAGCAGTACCAAGCGCAAGGCGCCAACGTGATTGATCTGGGTTGTTTGCCCGCGGTGCCTTTTCCGCATCTGGCAGAAACTGTCAAAGCACTCAAGCAATTGGATTTTCAAGTCAGCGTAGACTCACTCAATAACGATGACTTATTGACAGCAGGCCATGCTGGAGCGGACTTTTTACTTAGCCTGACTGAAAAAACATTGTGGATTGCTGATGAAGTCGCTTCTACACCAATTTTAATTCCGGCCAAGCCGCATAGTTTACCTTCGCTTTATCGGGCAATTGACGCTTGTTTGAAGGCAGGCAAACCCTTTATTGCCGATGCGATTTTAGACCCTATTCACTTTGGTCTAACCGATTCTATTGTGCGTTATCAAAAGCTACGCAAAAAATATCCTGACATTAAGATCATGATGGGTATCGGAAACTTAACCGAGTTAACGGATGCTGATACCACGGGCATCAACGCCTTATTGTTTGGCATCATCAGTGAACTTGATATTAATGCAGTGTTAGCTACCTCAGTGAGTCAGCATGCTGTAAATGCGATACTGGAAGCGGATATTGCCCGACGCATGATGCATGCGGCAAAGCTTGATAGTCAGCTGCCGCGTGGGTATAGCAATGGTCTGTTAGGGCTGCATGATAGGCGCCCATTTACTTATAGCGCTGACGAAATAAAAGAAATAGCCGCGCTGATTAAAGATCCCAGTTTCCGTATTCAAGTGAGTGAGGAAGGCCTGCATATTTACAACCGAGATGGCATACATGAAAGCGTAGACCCGTTTGCCTTATACCCACACTTAAAGGTAGATGATGATGCGTCACATGCGTTTTATCTTGGCGTAGAATTAGCCCGGGCACAAATTGCCTGGCAACTCAAAAAACGCTATAGCCAGGATCAGGAATTGGATTGGGGTGTAAGTAGTCAAGCCCAAGCTAAAAACGCAACCGCTAAAAACTCACATCGTGAAGCTTCAATCAAAGAAAAGGCTGCCAAAAAAAATCAAGAGTGAAGCATGTGATGGATACCATACTAAAGTTTGATTATGCAGGATAGGCTTGTCGCCCCGAACAGGATTAATATGATTTATGAAACGATTATTACCAGTGTAGATGCGCAGGGCAATGCCCATGTGACGCCTTTTGGTATAAGCCTGCAAGATGGTCTAGTGGTCATTTCACCTTATAAGCCTTCTACCACGCTAGACAATATTTTGGCAACAGAACATGCCGTCATGAATTTGACGGATGACGTACGTGTATTTGCTGGTGCGTTGACTAAGCGGCAAGCGTGGAGGCTGGTGCCAACAGACAAAATAATAGGCTACAGGTTAGCAGACACCTTAACGCATAAAGAATTAAAGCTAGTCAAAGTAAAACAGGATGATATGCGTCCACAGCTATTTATGGAAGTGGTGCACGAGGTACAACATCAACCGTTTCAGGGGTTTAACCGTGCGCAAGCCGCTGTGATTGAGCTGGCCGTACTGGTGAGCAGGTTAGCTAGATTACCCATGGAAAAAATTACACAAGAGATAGATTACCTCGCTATTGCAATAGAAAAAACAGCGGGTCCACGTGAGCTTGATGCATGGGCGTGGCTCATGGAGGCTGTGAGTAATCATCAGGCAGCGATGAGTGGTGAAAATCTCGCATGATGTCCATTGGGCATAACAAGATTTTGGGCATAATGAGACATAGTGCATGACACAATTATTGATTAGCGTCACAAGTATCGAAGAAGCACAAATCGTTTTAGACAACGGTGCCGATATTATTGACTTGAAAGACCCAAGTGCTGGCGCATTAGGTGCGTTGCCTCTAGCACTAATAAAAGCAATCGTTGCATATGTAAACGGCCAAAAACCAGTCAGTGCAACCATCGGTGATTTACCCATGCAGCCCGATTTAATATTAGAACGCGTCGCTCTATTAGCAAATGCAAAAGTTGATATTATCAAAATTGGTTTTTTTGACACGGATGATTATCAGCCGTGTTTAGATGCCTTGCAGAGCGTTGCGCAAACAGGAGTGAAATTGATTGCAGTGTTATTTGCTGAGAATAACTATACAGCAAGCTTAATTGGGGCGATAAAACAAGCCGGTTTTATTGGCGTCATGCTGGATACAGTGAAAAAGAATGGACTTACTTTGATGGATTACTATTCAGAAGAGCAGCGCAATATTTTTGCACAACGAGTGTATGAATATGACTTGTCATTTGGCTTGGCCGGTTCTTTAAAAATACAACATGTAGCGATTGTAAAAAAAATCAACCCCACATATATAGGTTTTAGAGGTGGGGTTTGTGATGAGAATCAACGCGAATTAAGTTTGAATACGGAAAAAATTAGGGCAATACGCCAGTTGTTGTAAAAAACCAACAGAAAGCAGTCTGAATAGCGGATTTATTATGTTTAATCATTGCACTAAATACTTAGTGTGCGTAATATCGAATCATCAATGTAGTATTAATTTAGGAGATAAAACCAATGAAAAAAAATCTTATTAACATGGCAGTAGCCGCGACATTAGGTTTAGCTGCATTTTCTGCAGCAGCTGATGACATGTACCGTGGTGCTTGGTATGCGGTGCCAGGCATAAGCTACATGAACACAGATAGCGACTTAGACGCCAACAATGGCGGCGGTGCTTTTATCAAGCTAGGTAAAGAACTAAGTCCAAATTGGGATATTCAAGGTGGTCTGGGTTATAACCGTGCCAATAATGATATTTCTGGTGTAGGTGGTCGTTATAAACAAACTACTTTGGGCTTAGATGCTCTATATATGTTTAGCCGTGATAAATTCCGTCCATTCTTGTTGGCTGGTTTGGGTGTGGCACGCAACAATGTTGATTACTCAATTCCTACAATTCAAGACAGAAGCAAAACTTCATGGTTGGCAAATGTAGGCGTTGGTGCGCAATATCTATTCAATGACTCCTTCGGTTTACAAGCTGACCTACGCCAACAATGGAGTCGTTCAAGTGCAAAAGCACCTGGCACTACATTTGATGCCGATGGCACAATTAGCAATACACTACTTAGCTTAGGCGGTATCTTCCGCTTTGGCGCGCCGGCACCTATGCCAGTTGCTGCGGCCGAACCAGCGCCAGCACCTGTAGTTGAACCAGTACCTGTAGTTGAACCAGCTCCTGTAGCTGAGCCAGCGCCAGTTGAAGCATGCAAACCGACGCTTGAAACGATCACAATTTCAGCTGAAAAACTATTTGGTTTCGATAAGTCTAAACTGCAAGAAGGTTCTAAGCCTATCCTTGATGAGGCTGCGGCTAAAATCAAAGCCAATCCAGATATCGAATTAGTTCTGGTAACTGGACATACAGATCGCATTGGTTCAACTGCTTACAATCAAAAACTTTCAGAGCGTCGTGCTAACCAAGTAAAAGACTACTTAGTATCACAAGGTGTTGAAGCTGGTCGCTTACATGCTGTTGGTAAGGGTGAGTCAGAACCTGTAAGTACATGTAAAGGTATTAAAGGCAAAAAATTGATTGAGTGCCTGGCACCTGATCGTCGTGTTGTGATTTCAGCTGAGAAACAACGTGAAACAGGTTGTAAATAATTAACTAAATTAATACCTAATTGCTAGTTTTGTATTAAATGTAAAATATTTAAGATAAATCGCAAGTATTTAGGTTAAATTTAAGCAGTTAAAGTAAAGCCCCGCTTTAGCGGGGCTTTTTTATTGGTAAAATAGACGCTATGTCTATTCCCAATCCGTCGTCTCATCCTATTATCAATGCTGATCTTGTAATTGAAGCACGTTGGATTGCAACGGTGGTTTCTATTCAACCGATACTGGAAAGCCATTCGGTAGTTATTCAAGCCGGAGTTATTGTTGATCTGTTGCCTATATCCGCAGCCAGGCAAAAATACACTGCTACTACCTTAGTCTGTTTAGATGATCACGTACTAATCCCTGGCTTAATAAACTTACATACCCATGCTGCGATGAGCTTAATGCGTGGAATCGCCGATGACATGCCTTTGATGGCATGGCTAGACCAGCATATATGGCCTGCCGAGCAAGCCGTAGTTTCTGAGCACTATGTAAAAGATGCCACATTATTAGCCTGTGCAGAAATGTTAAGTGGCGGCATCACTTGCTTTAATGACATGTATTTCTACCCGCAAGCGACCGCTATCACGGCTAGCGAAGCGGGCATGCGGGCTAATCTGGGTTTAATCGTCCTTGAGTTTCCATCTGCATATGCCAGTGATGCAGATGACTATTTACAAAAGGGTTTTGCCGCACATGACAGCTGGCGTAATAACCCGCTGATCAGCTCATCTATTGCGCCGCATGCGCCTTATACCGTTTCCGATCAGACTTTTGAAAAAGTGATTACTTATGCCGAGCAGTTGGGGCTTGGCATCCATACCCATTTACATGAAACTCGTGATGAAGTTGCACAAAGTGAAGCGCAGTATGGCCTTAGGCCATTACAACGACTAGCGGAGTTTGGCCTGCTTGGGCCAAACCTTGTTGCAGCGCATTGTGTGCATTTGCAAAGTAATGAAATCGAGATGCTGGCTGAGTATGGTTGCCATGTTGCGCATTGTCCAAGCTCTAATTTGAAACTGGCTAGCGGCATCGCCCCAGTAGCACAATTGCTGGCACAGGGTGTTAACGTGGGCTTAGGCACCGACGGTGCTGCCAGCAACAACCGTTTAGATGTTTTTGCCGAAATGCGCTTAAGTGCGCTATTGGCCAAGGGTGTGAGTGGGGATGCTACGGTCATTCCTGCGCACCAGGCACTTGAAATGGCAACAATTAATGCTGCCAAAGCCCTTGGTTTAGATCATAAAGTTGGTTCAATTGAAGTAGGCAAGCTGGCAGATATGGCAGCTGTAAAACTGAGTGATCTTGCTATGAACCCTTGCTATGATCCAATATCACATTTAGTCTATACCTGTG
>DIZU01000223.1:7265-7555 GCA_002429455.1 Methylotenera sp. UBA6020
CCATTGCATGAAATCAATCCATTACGGCTTGGCTGGATAGACGGCTTAGTTGGTTTAAAAGATAAGCGCGTGCTTGATGTAGGCTGTGGCGGCGGTATTTTGTCGGAGTCTATGTACTTTAAGGGTGCTGACGTAGTCGGTATTGATTTAGGTGAAAAAGCGCTCAATGTAGCAAAACTGCACCAATTGGAAAGTGGCGCCAAAGTAGCCTATCAATATATCTCCGTGGAGCAGTTAGCGGCAGAACAGCCTGCCAGCTTTGATGTGGTGACCTGCATGGAAATGCTGGA
>DIZU01000109.1 GCA_002429455.1 Methylotenera sp. UBA6020
GCATTACATACTATTAAGTTTTCAATATAATCTAACTAAAAAATTCAATTAAAAATCCGGGGCTTAATTTCAATCATGGCAGATCAAAACAAAAAAATCTTGGTAGTAGATGATGATGTTCGTTTACGAGAATTATTACAACGCTACCTTACCGAACAAGGCTTTAACGTTAAAGTAGTAGCTGATGCCAAAGAAATGGATGTCGTATTAGCCAATGAACCGATTGATCTACTCGTATTAGATTTAATGCTACCTGGGGAAGATGGTTTATCTATTTGCCGCAGAATCCGCGGTACAGGCACATTGCTACCCATCGTCATGTTAACCGCACGCGGTGACGAGGTTGATAGAATCATCGGACTGGAGATGGGTGCGGATGATTACTTACCCAAACCGTTTAATCCACGTGAGCTATTAGCCCGCATCAACGCCGTATTGCGTCGCCATGAGCGCCTGCAGCCTAGCGCACCCGCCATCAATACCGACAACGTCACTATTGGCGACTTTGTGTTTAATACCTCTACACGCTCACTCAGCCGCGATGGCATGGCCATTACCATCACTAGCGGTGAATTTGCATTACTGAAGGTATTTGTTGACCATCCACGTCAACCACTATCACGCGATAGACTGATGCAGCTAGCACGCGGACGTGAGCTGGATGTTTTTGACCGCAGTATTGATGTGCAAGTATCACGTTTACGCAAACTGGTTGAACCAGACCCCGCGCACCCACGTTACTTGCAAACCATGTGGGGCTTTGGCTATGTATTTATTCCTGACGGCGAAGTAGATCAGTAAGTTGATGTTCGCCATCAGGCATCTCCCCTCGATATATTCGACTTTTATCCTATGCTAACTTTCAATCGATAAGCTGCAGCTAGAAATTGCGTCTTTTACCTAAAACACTACTCGCTAGAGTCATGGTGCTGATTGCCGTATTACTGGCAATCGGGCAGTTTGCTTCATTGCAGATTTTTGAATATTTTGAACGGGAGCCACGTGCTGAGGCCACCGCCTTGCAAGCGGTAACCGTGGTGAACTATACAAGAGCCTCACTCATTGCTTCGCAAGAAAATCTACGTCTAGCTTTATTGTCTGAACTTACCGGTAAAGAAGGCGTGCGTATTTATTACGCGGACTTTATGGAGGAGATTGAGCCGCTGCCAGCAGACCCATTTATCAACATGGTCGCTGAAAAAATTCGTGAGCGACTCGGTGTAGAAACCATTATTACCGTCAATCACTATGGTGTTCAAGGGCTTTGGGTAAGCTTTAATATTGGCCAAGATGACTTTTGGGTGGTCATTCCACGCGTGCATGTAGAACGTCCCTTCCCTTGGCAATGGCTAGGTTGGGGTGCGCTAGTACTCTTATTGTCACTAGCCGGAGGCTATTTACTTGCAGCGCGCATTAACCGTCCACTTAATCTATTAGTGAAAGCTGCCGATAGATTGCGTAATGGCGAACGGCCTGAAAAACTGCCTGAAGACAGCATGACTGAATTACGTGAAGTCAGCAGCACCTTTAACAAAATGGCCGACTCACTGGCAGAACTCGATGCAGAAAGAACACTGATTTTAGCCGGCGTTTCACACGATATCCGTACGCCATTAGCAAGATTACGCCTGGCGGTAGAAATGCTACCTGATGACGGATGTGCCAGTCTAAAAAGCGGCATGATAGAAGACATTGCCGACATGGATAACATTATTCATCAATTCTTGGATTTTGTGCGCGGGGTAGAAGGCGAGCCCACACAAATGATTGATATTAATACGCTACTGCAATCAGTGCATGAGCGCCAATCGCGCGCTGGACGGGACTTAGTGGTGCAGTTGGCGCCCACTTACTTTGTGCCAATTCGGCCGCTAGCCATGCAACGACTATTGGATAACTTGGTCGGCAATGCCTATGCCTATGGGCGCGGCGAGGTGCGTGTGGCCAGCCAAATCATGGCTGATCATATTGTGATTAGCGTGTTTGATAACGGCCCGGGCATTCCCGAAAGTCACGTTGAAAAATTATTACGCCCATTTGAACGCCTGGATACTGCGCGCAGCAATGCCGGCGGCAGTGGATTAGGTTTGGCGATTGCAGACCGTATTGCAAAACTGCATCAAGGCAAGCTCGAACTGCTGAACCGACCCGAAGGTGGTTTAGAAGCCCGGCTCAGCTTGCCGATTAAAAACTAAGACTTATCGGTGAATCTAGCCATCAATCCGCGTTAGGATTAAACCAGTTTAACTTCTCACGTAACTGTACCACTTCGCCAATAATAGTTAGGCATGGCGGCTTCATCTCAGCCCCGCCTACTTTTTCCGCAAGATCTTTTAACGTAGCGGCAACTACACGCTGGCGCTGCGTAGTACCTTGCTGAATCACCGCCGCAGGCATATCCGGTGATACACCATGCGCAATGAGTTGCTGACAAATTTCAGCCAAACCGACTAACCCCATATAAACCACCACGGTTTGACGTGGTCGCGACATCGCCACCCAATCTAAATCCAGTGTTCCATCTTTTAGGTGACCGGTAATAAACAAACAGGCCTGCGCATAATCCCGATGCGTCAGCGGAATACCGGCATAGCTAGAAACACCATTCGCCGCGGTAATGCCAGGCACCACCTGAAACGGCACGCCGTGCTCCATTAAGGTTTCAATTTCTTCGCCGCCACGCCCAAAAATAAACGGGTCACCGCCTTTTAAACGCAACACACGCTTGCCTTGTAATGCCAATTTTGCCAAAAGCTCGTTGATTTCTTCCTGCGGCAGGGTGTGTTGATCGCGCGCTTTGCCCACGTAAATCAGTTCGGCATCGCGGCGCACCAGCTCCATCACCTCCGGGCTGACTAGCTTGTCGTACACACAGACATCACACTGCTGCATGAGGCGCAATGCCCTAAACGTCAACAAGTCAGGGTCGCCAGGGCCACCGCCAACTAAAAACACCTCGCCTTTACAGGCCGTATCATTGGTCTCATTCAGCACGTCGCGTAACAAATCACGTGCCGCTTGCTCTTGGCCGGATATCACCCGCTCGACTATGGGCCCTTGCAATACGCCCTCCCAAAAGCGGCGACGGGCTTGAGTGGTAGCAAACTTAGCTTTCACTTGCTCGCGAAATTCACCGGCTATCGCCGCGATTCGCCCATAGCCCGCAGGCAACATGGTTTCAATTTTTGTGCGAATATAGCGCGCCAACACCGGGGCATTGCCCTCGCTAGACACCGCAATCACCACTGGGCTACGCTCAATAATCGAGCCCATAGTAAACGTGCATAAATCAGGAGCATCCACCACATTCACCGGAATATTCAAGGCTTTTGCATCGTGCGAAACCGCTTTGTTCACTGCCATATCATCGGTGGCCGCAATCACCAGGCAAGCGCCTTGCAGCTGTGCAGCAGCGTAGCTAGCCTGCGTATATTGAATACGTTGCGCATCTGCCAGCGCTTGCAACTCATGACATATCGCAGGAGAGATTAACGTGACCGCTGCATTGGCTTTTAATAGTACGGCAACTTTGCGTGAGGCAACCTCGCCACCGCCAATGACTACACACGGGCGGTTGGTAATATTGATAAAAATTGGAAGTGCTTGCATGAAGTTCGAGCCTAGTGGATTCTAGCGTATTGATTTAATGCTATTTTACCTTGCCATAAGCAACTTTGCGTTAATCAAATGGCACAAATGCGCTAAAATTATGTTTTGTAAATTTGTACCAATACTTTGAATCCAACTAAAAAAGATTTAGCTGCGCCTAAAAAAGTTTTTATTAAAACCTTCGGCTGTCAAATGAACGAGTACGATTCGTCGCGCATGGCGGATATGCTTGGCGCCACCGATGGTATGGTAGAAACACTCACGCCTGAAGATGCTGACGTAATTTTGCTCAACACCTGCTCGGTGCGCGAAAAAGCCGAAGAAAAAGTATTTAGTCACCTTGGTCGCTTTATCCCACTCAAAAAAGCCAACCCTAATTTAATCATCGGTGTTGGCGGCTGCGTGGCATCACAAGAAGGCGCTAACATCATCACCCGCGCACCCTATGTGGACGTAGTGTTCGGCCCGCAAACCTTACATCGTCTGCCGGAAATGATTAAAAACAGTCAAACCAGCGGTCAGTCACAGGTTGATATTTCGTTTCCAGAAATCGAAAAATTTGACCATTTACCGCCGCCGCGTGTAGAAGGTGCCAGCGCGTTTTTAAGCATTATGGAAGGTTGCAGCAAGTACTGCAGCTTTTGTGTCGTGCCTTATACGCGCGGCGAAGAAGTCTCACGCCCGTTTGAAGACATATTGACTGAAGCCGTGCAATTGGCAGCGCAAGGCGTGAAAGAAATCACTTTGCTCGGGCAAAACGTGAATGCTTATCGTGCACCATATCAGACTATCGCGCATGAAGGCTTAGAAGCCGATTTAGCCATGTTGATTGAATACATCGCTGAAATTCCGCAGATTGAACGCATCCGCTTTACCACCAGCCATCCGAATGAAATGAATCAACGGCTGATTGATTGCTTTGCCAACACGCCTAAATTGGCAGTACAGTTGCATTTACCAGTGCAGGCCGGTGCTGACCGCGTGCTGATGGCGATGAAACGCAACTATACTGGCCTGCAATACAAATCGACCATCCGTAAATTGCGCGCAGCCAACCCGAACATTACTTTTACATCAGACTTCATCATCGGCTTTCCAGGCGAAACTGAAGCCGAATTTGAAGCTACGGCGAAACTAATGCAAGACGTAGGCTTTGATTACAGCTTTAGTTTTTTATACAGCCCACGACCTGGCACACCCGCCGCTTACTTGAATGACGACACGACACAAGAAATAAAACTGGCGCGCCTAAGCAAACTGCAAGCGATTAACGAAGCGCAAGGCAAACGCATCAGTGAAGCCATGCTCGGCACCGTGCAACGGGTGCTGATTGAAAGCACCTCATGGAAAAATACCACCGAACTCGCGGGCAAAACCGATAACAACCGGATTGTGGATATTGTTGGTGACGTAGAGCTCATTCATCAGTTTGTGAACGTGCGTATTACCGATGTATCCAACCCGCGTCGGTTGCGTGGCGAGATAATACACGGCGGATTAACAGAATAATTATGGAAATCACTTTAACGCCTGAAGACAATGCCCGCCTCGCCAACCTGTGCGGAGCTTTAGATGAAAACATCAAACAAATTGCAGATGCGCTCGATGTAAATATCGCACGCCGTGGCGCTCACTTCAAACTGACTGGCGACACACATAACAAGCGTTTAGCCGCACAAATTCTTGAAAATTTTTATGTACGCGCAAAAAAAATCATTAGCCTGGAAGAAATCCAACTGGGCTTGGTCGAGATTGATAAATTAAAACCTGAAGATATCGCCACATCCACCATGCCAGTGTTGATGACGCGCCGTAGTGAGCTGCATGGGCGTACACCTAGGCAAGTGGCCTATCTGCAACAAATTCAGGACTTTGACATTACTTTTGGCATTGGCCCAGCGGGTACCGGCAAAACCTATCTAGCCGTTGCCAGCGCGGTAGATGCCATGACCCGCGACCGTGTTAAGCGCATTGTACTTGTGCGCCCAGCGGTGGAGGCTGGCGAAAAGCTGGGCTTTTTACCCGGTGATTTAAACCAAAAGGTTGACCCTTATTTACGGCCTTTATACGATGCGCTGTATGACTTGGCGGGCTACGACACGGTGAATAAAATGTTTGAACGTGGCGCGATTGAAGTCGCGCCGCTGGCCTACATGCGCGGCCGCACACTTAACCAAAGTTTTATAATCTTGGATGAAGCGCAAAACACCACGCCCGAACAAATGAAAATGTTTTTAACCCGCATCGGCTTCGGTACCAAGGCGGTGATTACGGGCGATGTCACGCAGATTGACTTACAGCGTCATCAAAAAAGCGGACTGATAGAAGCGCAAAAGGTTTTGAAAGACATCAAAGGCATTGCCATGACGCATTTCTTATCGGCTGATGTGGTGCGGCACCCGTTAGTGCAAAAAATTGTTAATGCGTATGAAGATTACGAGCTTCAAAACAAAGACGCCTAGACCATTAAGTAAACATACATGCCGTTTAATAGAGATGCAGTCGTGTGGCGCAATGTCTTTCAGTTATTCCGGCCAGCTAGTCCTGTAAGGTATAATAAAAGCGTAGCTAGCCGACTCAGGGATAGAAATGACACCAAATAAATTTAGCCGATTGACGCAACGTGGCCTTGGCCTAATTGGACAGGGTGTACTGATCATGATTGCGATTGCGACAGTTTTTGCCGTGTTTCAGGCAATCAGCCATATCTGGCAAGCACGGGCAATCACAATAGGCGACTTGCTGTTGCTGTTTTTGTATCTCGAAGTGATGTCCATGCTCGATCATTATCTCGGCTCCGGCAACCTGCCTGTCCGTTATCCGCTGTATATCGGCATTATCGCGTTGGCACGTTATCTGGTGCTGGACATCGCAGAGATTGATGCTTGGCGGATGTTCGCGTTGTCTGGCTCTATCTTCCTGATTGCTCTGGCGATCTTGGTGGTTCGTTACGGTCACGTGCGCTTTCCTTACACGGATGGCACCGATTTACAGTCAAAATAATGGTTTAGCCCACCTAGGTTGGGCTGAAAAATGAAGCTCAACAAACACATTTCACAAATACATCGCCTTTTCCAAAAACAACAAGCTCTGCTTGATTGTTGGGCTGTGCAAAGCTTAACCTACATAGACTCAGTACCAACTACAAAAACTGTAAGATTATCCACTCATGCCCAAACTAATCGCCACTATCCAATACGTTACAAATCAAACTAACTTACCGACGTCTAGCCAATTTCGCAAATGGGCAAAAAACGCCCTTCGGGTAGACACCGAAGTCACCATCCGTATCGTAGATAAAGCAGAAGGACGTGAACTCAACAAAACCTATCGTGGCAAAGACTATGCGACCAATGTGTTGACGTTTCCGTTGACTGAAGAGCCGCATTTAATCGGCGATATCATCATTTGCGCGCCCGTAGTCGAGGCAGAAGCAAAAGCGCAAAACAAGTCACTTGAAGCACATTATGCACACCTAACGGTACATGGCATATTACATTTACACGGCTATGATCACGAAACAGAGGCGCAGGCCGAGCTGATGGAGGGTTTGGAAACTGCAATTGTTACAAAATTAGGGTATGCTAATCCCTATCTCATTACAGAGGGCGCCAATTAATGGCTACCGAGTCGGAAAAACCCAGTTTATTAGAACGTTTAAGTCATTTTTTGCTTCGAGAACCAGAAGACCGCGAGCAGCTAGTAGAGCTATTACACGGCGCCTACGAAAATAGTTTGATGGATGCAGATTCGCTCGCCATGATTGAAGGCGTCCTGCAAGTGAGCGAGATGCAAGTGCGTGACATCATGATTCCGCGCTCACAAATGGATGTCATCGACATCACCGACCCCCCTGAAACATTCATCCCCCATGTCATTGAAACCGCACACTCGCGCTTTCCTGTGATTGAAGACAACAAAAATGATGTAATAGGCATTCTGCTGGCCAAAGATTTATTGCGTTACTACGCGGGCGAAGATTTCGAAGTACGCGACATGTTGCGCCCTGCCGTGTTTATCCCAGAAGCCAAGCGCTTGAATATATTATTAAAAGAGTTTCGTAGCAACCGCAACCATATCGCCATTGTGGTAGATGAATATGGTGGCGTGGCAGGCATGGTGACGATTGAAGACGTGCTAGAGCAAATTGTCGGCGACATCGAAGATGAATACGATTACGACGAAGACGAAGATAATATTATTCAAAATGCCGACGGTCAGTATCGTGTCAAGGCCCTCACCGAAATCGCAGATTTTAACGAAGTTGTTGGTACCTCATTGAGTGATGAAGAGTTTTCTACCATTGGCGGCCTAGTGGTGAATAAGTTTGGTCATTTACCAAAACGGAATGATGAAATCACTTTTAGCGACTTACACATCAAGGTGTTGCGCGCTGATAGCCGCCGCCTGCATAGCATCATGGTTGAAGTACTGCCTGACACGACTGGTTTAACTGACTAATCAATTTATCCTCCAAAAAAATACAATCGAATCAACATTAGGTTGAACTAAGCTGTAATTTATTGGTTCATAAGTTTAAGTTCGCAGTTTAGTAAAAGAACCTATAGACAATTCGTCGTTATTTTAGGGGAAAACTATGAAATACTTAGCGCTGGCGGGGCTTTTAGTTGCCCATATCCCGTTTGCAAACATTGCCATTGCTGATGAAACGCCTGGCAATCAAACTGAAATACCTACGGTAGAACAAGATTTTGTGAACGTAATTCACGGTTTTGATAAAACCCAAATTATTGAACAGTTTGGCGAGCCGGCTAAAGCCGATGACGTAAAAATTAAAGGCTCTGACAAAGTGGTTGCTTCTATTTGGCAATATCATTTCATTAACACCTCTGCGGATGGTGCTTATTATGAAACCACCGAGTTAGACTTTATTGATGACAAAGTAGTCACTGTGGTGTTTTTAAATAACAATGGCGCGGAAAGCAACGATAATGATCAGACATATGAAATGCCAACCGCAAAACCTGATTTATAACAGCTTTTAGTCAATCGTTTAATACTCATAAAAAGGGCTGCAAAGCCCTTTTTTATTATAAAAATAAATTCAAATACCTACTTTTGCAACGCATCACGAATCTGACGTAACAACACAATGTCTTCTGGCGTAGGAGCCGGCACAGCTACAGCTTCTGCTTTTTTCATCTTGTTCATTTGCTTCACCATCAAAAAGATCACAAAAGCCAAAATGATGAAGTTGAGTACAATGGTAATAAAGTTACCATAAGCCAACATGGGCACATGAGCCGCTTTTAGCGCGGCATAGGTGCCGGCATTCCCTGCAGGAATATCAGCCAGCGGCACAAACATATTGCTAAAGTCTAAGCCACCGGACACTTTACCTACGATAGGCATGATGACATCGCCAACCAGTGAATCTACAATTTTGCCGAATGCAGCACCAATAATGACGCCAACGGCTAAATCCATCACATTGCCTTTTAAAGCAAACTCTTTAAACTCTGAGGCAATACTCATATATGTCTCCCGCAATAAATTAAAGGCAGTAAAATTAATCCCATTTTTTGTCAATTTAATTGAATACTGATGTTGTTGCAAAGCTAATATAGGTTTTATACCCGTATCATGTCAATCGTGACCGCTACGCTAGAGGCAATTGAAATGTTAATTTTTGTCATCTAATGCCGTATCAAGCTACAATTCAGGCCATGCCATTATTAGCCAATTATAGATTCATTAAGCCCCTCACATTATTCCTGCTAGGCGCCACCAGCGTGTTGGGGTTTGCGCCTTTTTACTTTTACCCGGCGAGCATTCTCTCACTCATTGGCCTATTTTATTTTTGGCATCTAAGCTATACAGCCAAGCAAGCCGCCTTTGCCGGCTTTATTTATGGCTTGGGTTTATTTAGCACTGGCATTTATTGGATCTACATCAGCCTGCATGAATTTGGCGGCATGCCAAGCCTAATGGCTGGCTTTGCGACCTTTGTTTTATGTGCATTTTTGTCGTTATTTCCCGCCGCGGTTGGCGCACTTAGTTTTTCAATTTCGGGCTTTTCAATATCGGGTATTCGTACGTCTGGTGCGCACGTATCAGCGACACAGGGCCACACCATGTTAGTGGCAATTCCGGTATTTTGGGCATTGTCAGACTGGATAAGAAGCTGGATTTTCACCGGCTTCCCTTGGCTCACCATGGGCTACAGCCAAGTACCATACAGCCCACTGGCAGGCTATATGCCGATAGTCGGGGTCTATGGCGTTTCACTCATTACCGTGTTTGTCGCGAGCTTGTTGGGCTTTTGGCTTGCCAAACGGCTTACCAACCAACCAAGCACGTTGATTTGGCGGCGTAATACCATCGCCATACTTTTGCTAATATGGATTGCAGGTGGCCTATTAAAGCTGGTTGAATGGACCTCGCCGATTGGCAAGCCAATTTCAGTGGCGTTATTACAAGGCAATATCGCCCAAAGCTTAAAGTGGGCGCCAGAAATCGCCGAACGCACTTTACAGCAATATTTAACAATGGCCGAAGCCAGCAATGCCAAACTGATTTTGATGCCAGAAACCGCACTACCCGTTTTATCTAGCGAGCTACCCGCCGAGATTAAAACTCGCTTGCAGCAACATGCCATTCGAAACCAAGGTGATATTTTAGTCGGGCTGGTAGAGCGTGAAAATGGCGAATATTTCAACAGCATGTTGAGTTTTGGCAGTGCGCCGACTGCGGTTTATCGTAAATCACATCTAGTGCCTTTTGGTGAGTTTATTCCGCTAAAAGTCGCATTTGGCTGGATATACCGTGATTGGCTGAATATGCCTTTAAGCGATCTGTCACGTGGCAACCTGCATCAACAGCCGATGCATATTGCTGGGGAAAAAGTCGCGATCAACATCTGCTATGAAGACGTTTTTGGTGAAGAAATTATCCGTCAATTGCCCACAGCCAGCATATTGGTGAATGCCAGTAACGATGCTTGGTATGGCGAATCGCTTGCGGCGTATCAGCATTTACAATTTTCGCAAGCACGTGCTTTAGAAACCGGACGCATGATGTTGCGCACCACCAATACCGGCGCCACTGCCATGATAGATACTAAAGGTTACGTACTGGCGCATGCGCCACATTTCACACAAACCACCCTCAATGTGATGGTACAAGGCTACGCCGGTAGCACACCTTATGTGCGCTTTGGCAATTGGCTGTTTTTAGGCTTTTGCTTGATCGCAATTATGTTGTTAGCCTTATCCAAGGTTTTGGCATTACCTAATTTTTTGGTAAGGTTAGGCAAAACAAAGTAAAATCAGGGTTTTCGCCTAAATAGATTTGAGCTATGGCTTTAACTTTTCAACAAATCATTCTAACCCTACAAAATTACTGGTCTGAACGCGGTTGCGCGTTGCTACAATCTTATGACATGGAAGTGGGCGCCGGCACTAGCCACACGGCCACATTTTTACGCTCGTTAGGCCCTGAGCCATGGAAAGCCGCCTATGTGCAGCCTAGCCGCCGCCCTAAAGACGGCCGTTACGGCGAAAATCCAAATCGCTTACAGCATTACTACCAATTTCAAGTAGTACTTAAACCCGCCCCGGCGGACATTCTGGAGCTTTATCTAGGCTCACTGGAGGCGCTCGGTTTTGATCTGAAAAAAAATGACATCCGTTTTGTTGAAGATGACTGGGAAAACCCGACATTAGGCGCTTGGGGCTTAGGCTGGGAGGTTTGGTTAAACGGTATGGAAGTTACGCAATTTACCTATTTCCAGCAAGTAGGCGGCATTAACTGCAAACCAATCACTGGCGAAATCACTTACGGTCTGGAACGCTTAGCCATGTATCTGCAAGGTGTTGATAATGTCTATGATTTAACATGGACCGATGGTTTAAGTTACGGCGACGTGTATCTGCAAAATGAGAAAGAGCAATCTGCCTACAATTTTGAACATTCAGATGCTGACTTTTTGTTTAGCGCGTTTACTGCGTATGAAAAACAAGCCCAGCATTTAGTCGAAAACAAACTCGCCTTGCCCGCTTACGAGCAGGTGCTTAAAGCCGCGCACACATTCAACTTGCTTGATGCACGCGGCGCGATTTCCGTCACCGAACGTGCAGGCTACATTGGCCGTATTCGTAATTTAGCCAGGTCAGTCGCCGCAAGCTACTTGGAAAGCCGTGCCAGGCTTGGCTTTCCAATGGCACCCAAAGATTGGGCAGACGAGGTGTTGACAGATTTGAACAAGAAAGCAGCAGCATGAACAACCACAATCTATTAGTCGAACTATTTGTAGAAGAACTGCCACCCAAAGCACTAAAGAAATTAGGCGAATCATTCGCAAACACATTATTTGAAAGTTTAAAGTCGCAAGGGCTAACTGCAGAAAATTCAGTCGTTACTCCTTATGCAAGCCCACGCCGCTTGGCGAGCCACGTAACCAATGTTGCGGCTAAAGGTGCAGACAAGAAAGTTTCACAAAAGCTCATGCCCGCCAGCGTAGGCTTGGATGCTAATGGCAACGCCACACCTGCGTTACTTAAAAAGCTACAGTCATTAGGCGCTGATGAATCTGCTGTAGCAAGCTTAAAAAATGAACACGATGGTAAAGCCGATGTATTGTTTTTAGATGCGATGCAAGCCGGCGCCAATTTGCAAGATGCGCTACAAAAAGCGGTAGACGAAGCGATTCAAAAGTTGCCGATTCCTAAAGTGATGACGTATCAATTGGCGGATGGCTGGACCAGCGTCAACTTTGTCCGTCCGGCGCACGGGTTGGTGGCATTACATGGTAGTGATGTCGTCGCAATCAGCGTGCTAGGTTTAACTGCCGGCAACCAGACACAAGGCCACAGGTTTGAAGCCGCAGTGTCGCCGGTCATTTTAAACAACGCAGATAGCTATACCGAGCAACTTAAAACAGAAGGTGCCGTGATTGCCAGCTTTGCAGAACGTCGCGCTGAAATTGAACACCAGCTCAATGCTGCCGCGGCCAAACAAAACCTTACACCAATTGAAGATGACGCGTTGCTGGATGAAGTAACTGCGCTGGTTGAACGCCCGAATGTGCTACTTGGCCAGTTTGAAGAAGTTTATTTAGAAGTACCGCAAGAATGCTTGATTCTGACCATGAAGGCGAATCAAAAATACTTTCCATTACTCGATAGCAACGGCAAGTTAACCAACAAGTTTTTGATTGTGTCTAATATTAGCCCAGCCGACCCAAGCGCAGTGATTGGCGGTAACGAGCGCGTGGTGCGTCCTAGATTGGCCGATGCTAAATTCTTCTTTGACCAGGACCGCAAGAAAACCCTTGAAAGCCGTCTAAGCAGCCTAGATAAAGTGGTTTACCACAACAAACTAGGTTCACAAGGTGAGCGTACCGAGCGCGTTCGTGCGATTGCCAAAGCCATCGGTCAACAACTAGGTGGTGACGATCTGGCAGCAAAAGCTGATAAAGCAGCTCAACTTGCCAAAGCTGATTTAATTACTGATATGGTAGGCGAGTTTCCAGAATTACAGGGCATTATGGGGCGTTATTATGCGCAACATGAGGGCTTAGATAATGATGTAGCATTTGCCATTGAAGATCACTACAAGCCACGCTTTTCAGGCGATGAATTGCCGCGAAATCAAGTTGGTGTAAGCGTGGCACTAGCGGATAAACTTGAAACGCTTGTTGGGTTGTTCGGCATTGGTGAAAAACCTACTGGTGACAAGGATCCATTTGCCTTAAGAAGGCATGCATTAGGAATAGTTAGATTGTTGATCGAATGCAAATTAAATCTCAGTTTAAATGATTTGATTACGATTACTGTTAAGGAAATTAAAAATACAGATCATCAAAAATCTTGGGCAGAACGTATGTCGCAATATGGTTCAGTTGCATATCAAACACACATGCTTGACCCAAACACCTATAGTCTAGTTTCTGTGTTTACATATGACCGCCTTGCAGGCTCTTTACGCGAACAAGGATCAAGCCCGCAAGAAGTCGACGCGGTGCTATCGCTCAACCCAGCACTGTTGAGTGACATTCCACAACGTCTTGCCGCGGTTCGTGCCTTTTCTTCGTTACCAGAGGCTGACAGCCTTGCCGCTGCGAATAAGCGCGTAGGCAATATCCTGAAAAAAGCGGATGGCGAAGTTAAGGCAGAAGTAAGTGCCCACTTATTACTGGAAGCCTCTGAAGTCGCGCTCCATGACGCATTAGGCAAAGTAAAAACCACCGCTGACAGCACCTTTGAAAGCGGCGATTACACCGCATCGCTTAAATCACTCGCGGCCTTAAAAGCGCCCGTGGATGCTTTCTTTGACAACGTCATGGTCAATGCGGACGACCCTGCGCTTAGAGCCAATCGCTTAGGCTTACTCGCCACCTTGCACCAAGCCATGAACCGTGTTGCGGATTTATCTAAATTAGCAAGTTAACCTGAAAAGTGAGCTAACAACATGAAATTAGTGATTTTAGATAGGGACGGCGTTATCAACAAAGATAGTGCAAATTTCATCAAAAATCCAAATGAGTGGATTCCGATTGCGGGCAGCCTTGAAGCCATTGCGTTGCTCAATCAATCCGGCTTCAGGGTCGCCGTTGCAACGAATCAATCTGGCGTCAGCCGCGGCTTATTTGACATGGTCACGCTGAACAGTATTCATGACAAAATGCACCGCGAATTAGCGCAGATTGGTGGACGTATTGACGCGATATTTTACTGTCCTCACGCGGCGGATGACCATTGTAGTTGCCGTAAACCAAAAGCCGGCATGATAGAGGATATCGGCAAACGATTTTCAGTAGAATTAAGTGAAGTGCCTGCTGTGGGCGATGCATTGCGCGATTTACAAGCCTATGCCAACGCAGGCTGCCAACCTATTTTAGTACTCACGGGTAAGGGTGAAGCAACCTTGGCAGCTTCTACTCAGAATGCAGAGCACGCCTTACCGCCGAACACTTGGATATGTGCCGACTTGAACGAAGCCGCGCAACGCATCATTACGGAATATGCGTAAATTTTACGGTACTTATTTCATGCGCAGAGCCAAGCAAATCAATCCAGAAAATGTTAGTCCCATGTTAATCGCCCGCTCAATTATCTTTACGACTGGGCAGTGGCTCTTCACCCCGATTTTCTCTATCTTAGCCCTGCTTACTTTGCCGTTTTCACGCATCACTCGCAACAAAATCATCAGCTTGTGGGCGCGTAGCATGCTGTGGTGGCTACGTATTACTTGCAACATTAGCTATGAAGTTAAAGGCACAGAAAATATCCCGGCAACGCCTTGCGTGATTCTGGCCAAACATCAATCGGCCTGGGAGACATTGGCTTTTCAGTTGATTTTTCCAGCGCAAGTGTATGTGATGAAGCGCGAGTTATTGTGGATCCCTTTTTTTGGTTGGGGACTCGCCATGACTTCACCCATTGCCATCAATCGTAGCGCAGGACGCGAGGCATTAAAACAACTGGTCGCCGTAGGTAAACAGCGTTTGGCGAGTGGCCTATGGGTGGTGGTGTTTCCTGAAGGCACGCGCATCGCGCCAGAAAAACATGGCAAGTTTCACATTGGCGGCGCTTGGCTTGCCAGCGGTGCAAAGGCCACGGTGCTGCCTGTGGCGCATAATGCAGGGTTACATTGGGCTAAAAATACCATACTTAAACGTCCTGGGGTAATTACGGTCAGTATCGGCCAGCCGATTGATTGTGCCCAGTTAAAACCAGATGCAGTCAACTCGCAAGTCGAGACCTGGATCAAAGCTGAAATGGCAACATTAAGCGCATCATGAGTCATACGCTTACTTTGCCCTCTGGCGATCAACTGCATTATCAGTTGGAGCGTAGGCAACGCCGAACCGTGGGCTTAAAAATCACCGCCGCAGGCTTGGTGATACATGCACCAAAACGCATTACGCAATCGCATCTTGAGAGCCTGATTGCGCTAAAAGCCGATTGGATACGCAAAAAATTAGCGGCGCTTACTGCCAATCAAATTCCTGCGCTGCAATGGCAAGATGGCGAACAACTGCTGTTATTGGGCAATATGTTCACACTGGCGATCAAACATGACCTACGTTCAAGAGCGGTTGAATATGCACCCGGTATTTTGCACCTAGCCATGCCTAATCACAACGATCAAACAGCCGTCGCACGTAAAGTGGTGCAATGGTATAAAAAGCAGGCATTGGTAGATTTTGCACGACGTTTAGCGCTATTTTCAACCAGGCTAGGCGTGGCTTTGCCCACACTATTCTTATCCAATGCGCAGACCCGCTGGGGCAGCTGCAACTCAAAAAAAGAAATACGGCTCAATTGGCGACTGTTACAAGCGCCACCACACATCATCAATTATGTGATTTGCCACGAGTTAGCTCATCTAAAAGAAATGAATCACTCGGCTAAATTCTGGGCAGTAGTTGCCAGCATTTATCCTGATTACAAGTCCGCCGAAAAGGAGCTTAAGACCTTGTCGCTTCAGTTGCATCGCATGTAACGGCGACTCGTCGCGATAACCACGTTGCAAATCGGCGCGAGTCACACTTCCTACAAAATACTAGAGTATCTGTTTAATATCGCCCGCCATATCCGCCGGCTTTTCACCATAATTGATATAAAGCCTGATTTTCCCGGCTTTATCAAACACGTACATCCCAGCACTGTGGTCTATCGTATAGCCGCTTTTACCCTCTGACTGCACTTTGCTCGCAAAAATCTTAAATGTTTTTGCCGTAGCGGCAATTTCTTCCACCGAGCCACGCAAACCAATAAATCGTGCATCAAAAGAAGGAACGAATTTAGCTAAGACTTCCTGCGTATCGCGCTCTGGGTCTAACGTTACAAACAACACTTGCAGTTCATCCGCACGTGGCCCAAGCAACTTCATGGTTTGTTTCAGATCCGCCATGGTGGTGGGACAAACGTCCGGACAATGCGTATACCCAAAAAACAAGGCCACGGCTTTACCTTTAAATTCAGCCAAGGTGCGAGGTTTGCCCGTATGATCGGTCAAGCTTAAGGTTTGCCCAAAATCTGCTCCGGTAATATCGGTGGCTACTAATTTATTTGCCTCAACGGCAGGCTTACATGCGGCTAAAACGCTCATCAACAAAACTAAAAATAAATGTCTCATTACTACTTTCTTCATATTTAAGTATTAATCACTATTAAATCGATGCGATTTTATCATGCCAGTTAAATGACACCTGTAAATTCAATACGTTGCATTATTAATTTATACGTAAAGACTATAAATTAAACTGATAATTTGCTGCAAAGCCAGCCCACACTCGTTTACAATAATGCCTTTGCAAAACGTACTAGGGTGTCTCTAAAAATTTAAGTTTCCATGCAAGACAAGGCGCGAACAAAAAATTGCAACGCCGCATATGCTTTATATGTAAGGCGTAATTTTTTGCAAGCAACGCAGTATTGCGACATACGACTTTGCAAGTACTTTAGTGCTTAGCAAATCGGAGTACCTTTGTGGTACGAAAATTAGATTTCTAGAGATGCCCTAAAGATTTTAAGGACACAGCATGGCAATCCCCACCTCAATGGCAGACCGCGACGGCGTTATTTGGTACGACGGAAAAATGGTCAACTGGCGCGATGCCACCACTCACGTACTCACCCACACCCTGCACTACGGCATGGGCGTGTTTGAAGGCGTGCGTGCCTACAAAACAGATAAAGGCACAGCAATCTTCCGCTTGAAAGAACATACTGACAGGCTGTTTCGCAGTGCACACATCTTGGGTATGAAAATGCCATTCACTAAAGAAGAGATGATAGAAGCACAAAAAGCTGCCGTACGTGAAAACAACCTGGAATCGGCCTACATGCGCCCAATGGCATTTTACGGTGCTGAAGCGATGGGAATTTCTGCCAAAACACTGTCAACACATGTCATCGTTGCTGCATGGAAATGGGGCGCATACATGGGTCAAGAGGCCTTGGATAACGGTATTCGTGTGAAAACCTCTTCATTCGCGCGCCATCACGTTAACATCACTATGTGTAAAGCCAAAGCCAACGGTAATTACATGAACTCGATTTTAGCGCACCAAGAAGCCGCACAAGATGGTTACGATGAAGCACTGTTACTGGATGTTGACGGCTTTGTCGCGGAAGGCTCAGGCGAGAACGTTTTCATTATCCGCAATGGCAAACTCTACACACCTGACCTGACTAGCGCGCTAGAAGGCATTACCCGCGACACCATCGTACAACTGGCGGCTGAAATCGGCTTAACCGTGATTGAAAAACGCATCACGCGTGATGAAGTATATTCTGCCGATGAAGCATTCTTTACCGGTACCGCGGCAGAAGTCACGCCGATTCGCGAACTTGATCGCCGCAACATCGGTGCAGGTACGGCCGGCCCAGTGACTAAACAATTACAAAAAATGTACTTTGATGCGGTCACCGGCAAATCGCCTAAGCATGCTGATTGGTTAACGTTGGTTTAAGCGCTCGTCGGAATATCCATCAATCGGGAACGTAAAGAGGAAATATAAATGTCTGAGGTTAAAGAACTTGAAAGCCGTTTTATTGAAGTCTTAGCAAAAGACCTGCCCTTACATTGCCCGACTGATGCTGTGGCACTTTGGTCATCTCACCCACGGGTGTTTTTAGACATGACGGCAACAGGACAAGCGGCTTGCCCTTACTGCGGTACAAAATACAAACTCAAAGCAGGTGAGCACGTAAAACATCATTGATAATCGTTGGGCTGAATATATTTAAACCCAACCCCTGATTGTTGGGTTACGCGACCTACCCTAAGCTACAAAAACTCAATGATACCTATCGCGGTCACCACGTTCGCCTTCGTGACCACCCTCATGATCATCACGATCTCTTGAATGATCTCTATGATAGCCATCGTCATGACCCCCGTAAGGCTCAACATAGCATCCACTCAAACCAACCACAATTAAGCCCAAGCTTAAAATTAGCAATAATTTTTTCATGATATATCCTTTATTAAAGGGTTAACCTCCAGAGCTAACGCCAGCACATCATCGCTGTCGCGAATTACGCCCAGCGAAAAATGTGCCACAGTCACGAGATTAAGGTTAAGAAAACTGCGCCGTAATTTGTGCAGTTTTATTCCCTTAAGTTTCTCTGGAACCCGCCGTGTCGAGTGCCAACGCTATGGCAAGGACAACAGGAATGCGTCACGTGGCTTGTCTAATTACTGCGCATTAGATTAGTCCTTGTGCTCATTCGCCTCGTCTTTGATTGCTTTGCCACCCTGCTGAATATCTTTGCCTGCGCCTTCGACCGTGTTGCATCCGGTAAGTGTCGCAAGCGCGCCTGCCAAAAACAATGTCGCAAGTAGCGACGCGAAAATTCTTTTAATCATGATTAATCTCCAGACCTAGAAAATAGATTACAAACCGGAACGCAAGAAACAGACGCTGTCTTAAACACCGCAAGTTCACATAATGCACAGGTAAGCCGGCTTATT
>DIZU01000205.1:0-195 GCA_002429455.1 Methylotenera sp. UBA6020
GGTCCAGGCCAAATCATCATTTATGTATTGCTAGACCTAAAGCGCCACAATCTTACTATCCGCAACTTGGTCAGTACGCTAGAAAATTCTGTGATAGCATTGCTGGCCGGTTATGGGATTAAAGCGACAGCCAGGGCAGATGCGCCTGGGGTTTATATACAAAGTCCGCTTACCCATGAAGCTAAAATTGCCTCG
>DIZU01000205.1:338-9178 GCA_002429455.1 Methylotenera sp. UBA6020
CTCACCGCTAAGCTTTCAAATTAATACTGGCAACTGGACACATCAGCATGACTGAAGTAACTACTCATAAAATTATTGGTTCTGAAATTCCTAGCCGTAAAATTGCTGGCGTAAAAGAAATTGATGCCGCAAAAACATCGCGCATTCCAATCAAAATCATTCCACAACCGATGCAGCGTAAACCAGAATGGATACGCATGAAGGTGCCGGACTCCGCCCGTTATCAAGAGATCAAGCGCGTATTGCGTGAGAATAACCTGCACAGCGTATGCGAAGAAGCTAGCTGCCCCAATATTGGTGAATGCTTTAGCAGCGGCACAGCCACCTTTATGATTTTGGGTGACATTTGTACACGTCGCTGCCCATTTTGTGATGTAGCGCACGGCAAGCCGCTGCCGCCAGATGTGAATGAGCCTGAGAATCTAGCGCGAACGATTGCGCAAATGAAACTCAAATACGTCGTCATTACCAGTGTCGACCGTGATGACTTGCGTGACGGTGGTGCCCAGCACTTTGTGGACTGCATACACGCGGTACGTGCGCAATCACCACAGATCAAAATTGAAATTCTTGTGCCGGATTTTCGTGGTCGCCTGGATGTTGCGATGAAAATCTTAAGCAGCGCACCACCAGATGTCATGAATCATAACCTAGAGACGGTGCCACGGCTCTATAAGCAAGCAAGACCCGGTTCTGATTATCAAAACTCGCTTAGCTTGTTGAAAACATTTAATGAAATGTATCCCAATATCCCAACAAAATCTGGCCTGATGTTGGGCCTTGGTGAAACTGATGAGGAAATTTTAGCGGTGATGCAAGACCTGCGTGCGCACAATGTCAGCATGCTCACACTAGGGCAATACCTACAGCCCAGCGTGCATCATTTGCCAGTCATGCGTTATGTTGAACCGGCTATTTTTGAAGCGTTAAAACAAAAAGCTGATGCAATGGGCTTTAATAATACCGCCAGCGGCCCCATGGTAAGGAGTAGCTATCACGCTGACGCGCAAGCGCATGATGTAATAAGTGTGCCGCAAGCACATCTTGTAATATAACTGTGTAAGTGCGCCTAGTGATATCAGCGGTGGCATATCCAGTCAGATAGTGTAGGCCATGCATGCATTTTAAATAAAACAAACGCACACTAACTTATTGTAAAGATTAGAGAAAACATGGTTCCACACTTAACAACCGCACTTAATGGCCCACTTTTATCGCTAGAAAAAAACATGCTGGAAGCCATGCCTAAAATCGAGCATTGGTTTCGCACCCAATGGTTAGAATACGCTTCACCATTTTATGCATCAGTAGATTTACGTAATGCGGGTTTCAAACTAGCTCCGGTTGATACCAATTTGTTCCCCGGCGGTTTTAATAACCTCAATCCAGAGTTTTTACCGTTGAGCGTACAGGCAGCCATGGTAGCCGTAGAAAAAATCTGCCCAGAAGCGCATCGTTTACTCATCATTCCTGAAAATCATACCCGCAATACCTACTATTTACGCAATGTGGTTGAACTTGCCAACATCATGAAACAGGCTGGCATGGATGTGCGTATAGGCTCCATTTCGTCTGAAATTACAGAACCCACCACACTGGCAACGCACGATGGCCATAACCTATTGTTGGAGCCTGTAGTGCGCGTAGGCAACCGTATCAAACTGCTCAATAAAGAACTGGGTGACTTTGATAGTTGCGCAATTCTATTAAACAACGATTTATCGGCAGGTATTCCAGATATCCTTAAAAATCTTGAACAGGATTTAATCCCGCCGCTACACGCAGGCTGGAGTACACGCCGCAAGTCACAACATTTTTCTGCTTACAATCGTGTAGTAGAAAACTTTGCCCAGCTGCTGGATATTGACCCGTGGCTGATCAACCCATATTTTTCTACTTGCGGGCAAATAGACTTTCATGCACGCGAAGGTGAGGAATGCTTAGCGCTGAAAGTGGACGAACTTTTGATGAAGATTCGTACCAAATATGCTGAATATGGCATCACACAAGAACCGTTTGTGATTGTTAAAGCCGATGCTGGCACTTATGGCATGGGTATCATGACGGTAAAATCACCTGATGATGTCCGGGATTTAAACCGTAAAGCACGCAACAAAATGTCTGTGGTGAAAGAAGGCTTGCAGGTTTCAGAAGTCATCATTCAAGAAGGCGTGTATACCTTTGAAAGCATCAACGATGCCGTGGCTGAGCCTGTGGTCTACATGATGGACCACTTTGTGATTGGTGGTTTCTACCGCGTACATACTGGCCGAGATGTAGATGAGAACCTGAATGCACCAGGCTCACATTTTGTACCATTGGCGTTTGAAAAACCCTGCACCCTGCCCGATTGTGCAGACACCCCGAATGCTTTACCTAACCGTTTTTATGCTTATGGTGTGGTGGCACGCTTGGCCTTGCTGGCCGCGGCCATTGAATTACAAGAACAAGACCCTCAGAATACATAAGGCACGCATGAAAATAGTCTTTATTCTAGATCCGTTAGACCACTTAAAAAGCGAGAAAGATACCAGCCTCGCCATCATGCGCGAAGCGGCTAGCCGTGGCCACGAGTTATTTGTGAGCATGCAGCATGAGCTTTTCTTACGTGGTGATATTGCAAGAATCACGGCCAAAAAGTTTGCTTTTACCGCGCAAAGTTACTCGCTAGAAGGCATTAATGAATATGCACCGGCAGAGTTTGACGCAGCCATCATGCGTAAAGACCCGCCTTTTGATAACGAATATCTTTACAGCACTTACTTACTCGAAATTGCTGAGAACCAGGGCGCCCGCATTTATAACAAACCTGGCGCCATTCGTGGTTGGAATGAAAAGTTATCGGTCACACGTTTTCCGCAGTTTGCACCTGAATTTTTGGTCACCGCAAACAATAATTTAATTCGTGAGTTTTTGGCTACGCATCAGGATATCGTCGTTAAACCGCTTGATGGCATGGGCGGCCACAGTATTTTCCGGCTTGGTTTAAGCGACCCGAATATCAGTGTCATTCTGGAAACCATCACCCAATTTGGCTCACGTACCATTATGGCGCAACGTTATTTACCGGCAATATTACAAGGTGACAAACGCATTATTGTGATTGATGGCGTGCCGCTGCCGTATGCATTAGCCCGCATTCCCATGGCTGGTGAAACACGTGGCAACCTAGCGGCGGGCGGCACCGGCATAGCGCAGCTATTAAGCGAACGGGATATGGAAATTGCTACCACGGTCGGCAAAATGCTTAAAGAAGAAGGTTTGTTTTTGGTCGGTCTCGACGTGATTGGTGACCATTTAACCGAAATTAACGTGACCAGCCCCACCGGCATGGTGGAAATCGCTAAACAAACACAACACTTGGCACTGCCATGCAACCCAGCGGGAGTTATGATAGATGCACTAGAACGGAATACAGCACAACGTCTAATCCAGCACGTAGCCTACTAAATGCGTAAGGGTGCCATCTCTTTTCTATTCGTCGCCATCTTAATACTTGGCGCTTTTTTTCTCAAGTCATGCTTTAAAGAACCGATTTACCACAGTCAAAGCTATGTGTTTGGCACCTTGGTGGATATCAGTATTTATGGTGAAACTGATGAACGCGCTAGTTTGGTTGCTAACCATGTGCTGCAAGATTTTCAGGACCTGCATAATCGCTTACACGCATGGAAGCCTGTTGCAGGAAACAAGCCAAGTGGACCCCAGTTAAGTGAATTGGGTCAACTCAATGCCGCGTTTCAAAAAGGCAACCAACCCATTACCATCAGCCCTGATCTTGCCAAGATGCTGATAGATGCGACGGCATTATCCGTTAAATCCAACGGCTTATTTAACCCGGCGATTGGTAATTTGATTGGTACATGGGGATTTCAGCGCGATGAATTTAATCCGGTAATTGTTGATGACAACAAAATAAAATCACTTGTAAAGTCTAATCCCTGCATGACAGATATTGTCATTAGCAACAACACCGCTTATAGCAACAACCCAATGGTAAAGCTTGATTTAGGCGGTTATGCAAAAGGCTATGCCTTAGATATTGCCGCCGACTATTTGCGCAAGCAGCACGTTAAAAATGCACTGATCAACATAGGCGGCAACATTATGGCAATTGGTCAGCATCACGACCAACCTTGGCGAGTAGGCATACAGCACCCACGCTTACCAACCGCGATTGCCACGCTGGATTTACCCGATGGTTGGGCAATCGGCACCTCTGGCGATTACCAGCGTTATTTTATGCTCAACGGTCAACGCTACTGCCATATTATTGACCCACGCTCGGGCTACCCCGCACAACATACACAATCGGTCACCGTGCTGGTGCCACCACAAGCACATAGCCAAACTCAGGCAGGGGTATTGTCTGATGTAGTTTCCAAACCTATTTTTATTGAAGCGCCAGAAAACAGAACCAAAGCTGCACTAGCCTTTGGCATTGATAATTTCATGGTAATTGATGATAAATCGAACATTTTTGTGTCAAAAAAAATGGCACAAAAACTACACTGGATAGACTCAGGTGTTAAATTTACTACACTACCCTAGGCTCCTCATTCAAGAGTTGCGTGTAGGTGACTGGCTTGTTGTGTTAGCTGGCCTGCTATGTGTGTTTTATTTGTTTCAAACCTTATGGTCCAATGAGCACGCAACTAAAGTGCAAATTAGGCTGGGCGATAAAATCTACGCCACCTATAGCTTAAATCAACAGCGTGAAGTTCATGTGCATGGCAAGCTGGGTGACGCTGTGATCAGCATCGCACAGGGCAAAGCCAGGTTTGCAAAATCGCCATGTCATACGCAATACTGTGTGCATCAAGGCTGGTTAACGCGTGCAGGGCAAGCTGCCATTTGCTTACCCAATCAAATCAGCCTTGAATTACTTGGCGAGACCAAGCCTTATGATTCGCTTAACTATTAACTTCACTAACCCAGTAAAGTACACATAAACAAAATTGAAACCCACGCACATTCAAACCACCATAGACGACCACCGCATCGCCAAGCTGGCCGCTTTCGCCATTGCCTTGCACATGGTGGAGGCCATCATTCCGTCGCCGTTACCAGGCGTTAAACCAGGCATTGCCAACATCGTCACTTTATATGTGCTTTATCGATATGATTTTAAAACTGCAGCATGGGTGAGCATTTTGCGCGTCTTTGCCAGCAGTTTATTACTTGGACAGTTTCTATCCCCCGGCTTTGTACTTAGCTTGAGTGGCGCGCTATTGAGTTTAGGTGTTTTATGGCTTGGCATGCACTTACCTAAACAATATTTTGGTCCGGTTGCATTAAGCATTTTAGCGGCCTTCGGGCACATCGCCGGGCAACTGCTGATTGTGCGTTTATGGCTTATTCCTCACACGGGTGTTGCTTATTTGATTCCGATTTTTGCCTTAGCTGCTTTATTTTTTGGTTTGATGAATGGTTTAATTACCAGTCGACTTCTTGCTAAAAAATCAGTGCAAATGAGTGCCAAAAAATAAAAGCAAATCAATCGCATAAAACTGAACCGGTCTATGGTACAAGATCCTTATTAGCTACAAGAACCTGTTGTTGTCTTAGTGACTGAAGGCCGACCAGTCACGCTAATCGTAACTACCCGTTCTTCGCTACCTGCAGAAGGCGTTGCCCGACAAACAGTCAGCGTGGCCTGTGTTGCGCCTATCCCTGTAGGCTGAAAACTAAGACTACTGAGTCCCGCAGACTCGGTTATCTTATAACCAGTAGCCGTTGCTTGCTGACGCTGAAGAACAGTCGCGCCGCTTAATATAATCCAGCCTTGCTCCCAGCCACCTGTTGCACAACTTGCACCATCGGCAGACACACATAACGTCACCACGGCATTTCCCTTAACGGCCTCACTGCGCGCCAAATGGGCACTGGCAACAAAATTGTTCGCATAAGAACGAAGCTTGCTACTCAATGTCGCATCATTAAAAGAAGGTACCGCAACCGCTGCTAATATCCCAACTATCGCGATGGTAACCATCATTTCGATAAGCGTAAAACCATGCAGGTATTTTACCCAGCGTTTTTTATCATTTGCCGAAGCTAGCCTGGAAACCATAACAATCGCTTTGATCATTTCTTGATATTCCAGTAAGCCCTGCTCTTAGGCCGGACCACCGTAGCTGGTAGAGGCGGGTCGCCGCCTTCCAATGGAGACTGTGGATTGGCACCGATGATAAAGGGTACCGTCTTTCCGTTATCAAGTGTTACCATGCCTGCCACAGGGGATGGCGGCAAGCCACCACCGACAAGCACCTGACCGCGAATTGTGCCACTTTGAGGTGCTGCATTAGTGTAATCAAGATTGTACACCTGTGCAGTCCCCAAGCTGGTGCATTGCCCTGCTGCAGGTACGGTTGGCTGATGGGTGCTGAAAGTCACCGTACCAAATACCGTAATGGCGGAAGTTACCACTTGCTCGGTAGACGTCAATGCCAAGTACCAACCTTTGGGTTTAGTAGCTAATTCAGCTTGGGTTGGCGTAGTGCTGTTTGTAATGGCAAATAATGAGTTCGTGCATATCACATTGGCGCCGCAAGTGGTATTTTCTAAAGTCAACCAAGTCGCATCGGCTGGCTTATCACTAATCATAAAGAAACGGTTTTCCACAGCGGTAGCAGATGTATAGCTGGAAATTGGTTTTTCACGGTCACCAGATCCAAGCAGCAATCTATATATGCCGTTATCATCGAGTATATCTGGCTGGAACATGAATTTCCGATTACTCGTGCCAGTACCACCAAGTGCCGCTATTTTGGTAATAGTCCAGCCGCTAGGAGCGGTAGTATCAATGGGGGTATTACTACTAGCGCCCGAGATACGATAGATATTGCCACCCAAATCCACTGCGTAAGCGTACTTGATTAGCCCAGTGCTACTGTCGGGTACAATTGCCAGGTCAGCTACGACACTACTATCAGTAGTAAAAGTTTTAAGCCATGCACCTGTGTTTGCATCGACCACATAGATTTTGTTGCCTTTACTGGTCGTTGAATAATCGCAGGCACTGATTGTATTTATTGGATCAGCATCCTGACAGGTATCGTAGCCGCCACCCATCATAAGTACAGGCGATGCGCCAGAGCCATAACCAGAAGCTTTCAATATTTTTGGTGCCGACCAGGTTTGCCCAAGGCCCGTAAAGTTCGAAGTGCAACCCGTATCATCACCCACATTGGGGCAGCCAATTTTCCATTTTAAGCTAGGCGTCGCAGGTGTAGTTACATCAAACGCATACAAGGCTCTTCCGCCACGTCGCATAGTTGCGAAAATTGAAGTGCTACTAGCATCCGTATAAGCGGTCACTGCTCCATCAAAACCATAATCTTTAGGTTGTGGGGTGGGTGTACCAGTGGTATGGCTAGGAAAACTAATGCTTGTAGTGTTGTCGCGAATACGTTTGATTTTTGAATAAAACTCTGGCGCAACAAACGCCCACAATTCACTGCCGGCCGTCGCTGAACCAATGCTGGCAGTACGGTTGCCATTGACAGCCCGTAACACGCCGTCATTGCCACCATAAAACACGACTACCTGTGGTACAGCATCTGTACCATAATTGACGGCCACAGGCCGCGAATGCACCACATCGCCATGTGCAGAAGCTCGCATTTCACCGGTAGTGATCGCATTTAAATTTTCATCATCCACATCCAGACCGAGTTGCCAGTTGATTAGCGCATCACGCTCTGTCGTACTCGCTGCCCCAAGCAGCGTCTGTGTGGCTGTAGCGCTATTAAAGTTGGCCAAGCCAGTACATGCAGCAGTTGAACAGGTTTTGACAGTGCGCGTGGTCGTACTACGCAGCTGATAACCCTGAGCACCTTTTTCTACAATATTGCCATCCGGGCTATTGGAGACGTCCGTATTAGCTGTCAAACAACTTCCCTGCGGTCTAAAGGCCCAATAGCTATCTAATGTTGTTGGCGTCCAAAAACTACGTGCGCATTCTGCAATAAAACCAGTATTAGAGTTAATGGCACTGGCGTTGTCCGCATCAAGCAACTTGAGCACACCACCGCTGTAGCCAAGCTTATACTGCTTTAAATTACCATTCCATCTTGGAAAAGAATTCTGATCCGGCCGAAACATACCAATGTAAACTTGATTCAGAAACGTACCTTGAGTATTCACACTCACCGGCAAGCTTACAGAAGCAAATACACTGTTGACGGACTGGATTTCAGAAAAAATACTGGTTAACGCGTCAGCAATTTGGGTGCCACTACTAGTCACATCAAAATATTTACCGCTGCTCACACCCGCGACACTTTTTAAAAGAGCGGTCCAGCCCGGACCTTGTCCAGTAGTTACTTTATTGATATCAACGGTATAGGACGTAACCCCAAGGCTACTTTTTTTCATAAAACGCGCCCATTCATCCGCAACATTTGTTTGTGAACCGCTAGGCGAGATGGCAATGGTAGTTGTGCTACCACCTGCGGCAGCTAAGGCAGTAGTCGCTTGAGTTGTGTCAGAATTGTTATCCTGTGCTGCGCCATTGCTGATGTAAATAATAAAGTTCTTTGCGCAACTTGCAACAACAGGGCTGGTATAAGGGGTGCCTGCCTTTGATGACAGCGCATTATTAGCCAGCGCATAGATGGCATCCGACGAAGCCGTGCCAGACGCATTGCCGGTGTAATCCGTTTTGACTTTATTATTGCCCGCATGGGGCACTCCACCGGCAAAGTAAAGGTAAGCTTCCTCCATGGATTTACCAATCTTGCCACCATTAGACTTGTCATCGGTCTGATCCAGGCTGTTTACCAGATTTTGATATTTAGTCTTATTGGCACTATCCAGCGGACGTATCGCTGCGCGCA
>DIZU01000112.1:0-9451 GCA_002429455.1 Methylotenera sp. UBA6020
ATTGCAAATAAGTCACTACGTGCGGAGAGTGGCTATGACATGTTGCCACTTTCAGACCGTATCATTAGTAATGTTGTCATGATGGGCATGGGTGAGCCATTGGCCAATTACGATAACGTGGTCACTGCCATGCAGATTATGTTGGACGACTCCGCATATGGCTTAAGCCGTCGTCGTCTTACGCTTTCAACCAGTGGCTTAGTGTCAGCTATGGATAGGTTGAAAGAGGATTGTCCTGTGGCGTTGGCTGTGAGTTTGCATGCGCCTAATGATGCGTTGCGTGATGTAATCGTGCCGATTAATAAAAAATATCCACTTAAAGAATTAATGGCAGCATGTAACCGCTATTTAGAATGCGCACCGCGTGATTTTGTGACATTTGAATATGTGATGCTGGATGGCGTGAATGACACCGTTGAGCACGCACATCAGCTATTAGAAGTCGTTAGAAATGTATCTTGTAAGTTCAATTTAATTCCATTCAATCCATTTCCGAATAGTGGTTATGAAACCTCTAAAGCCAGTCATATCCGGGTGTTTCGCGATATTTTGATGCAAGCAGGTTATGTGGTGACAGTGCGTAAAACGCGCGGGGAAGATATTGATGCAGCTTGCGGTCAGTTAGCCGGTAAAGTCTTAGATAAAACCAAACGCACTGCTAAAAGAATCAAAATTGAGGTGATTGAATGAGTTCCAATGTAAACTTCAGTACAAAAAAAATAAGCTTGGTTCTATTGTTGTGCACCATCGGTTTAATTTGTGCAGCTTGTGTTAGTCAGCAGCAAAAAGAAAAAGACGATGAAAATTTAAAAGCGCGTGCGCGTGCTCATACTGATTTAGGCGCAGTTTATTATCAGCAAAAGCAACTTGAAATTTCTTTAGAGGAATTTACAGAAGCGTCGCGAATTGATCCCAGCTTTGGATCGGCCTATAACGGACTGGGTTTAGTGCATGCAGCTCTAGGGCAAGATGGCATTGCCGATGCTAATTTCAAAAAAGCCATACAAGTAGAACCCACTAATTCAGAGTCTCACAATAATTACGGTAGTTTTTTATGTGCTAGAAACCATATTGATGAATCGATTCAAGAGTTTTTAGCCGCCGTTAAAAATCCATTGTACGCAACGCCAGCAATGGCGTATACCAACGCAGGTATTTGCTCAATGCGTAAAAAAGATATGGTTAATGCAGAGGTTTATTTACAGAAAGCTTTGCAAATTGAGCCTTTGTCAAACGCAGCCGCTTATCAGCTCGCTTCAATTCAATTTAAGCGCAATGATGTGGTTGCTGCTAAAACGAGCTTGCAAAATGTGATGCTTGGCCAGCCCGGACCTGAGGTGCTATGGTTGGCGATTCAAATAGAACGCGCCGTAGGCGCCAGAGACGCTGAAGCTAGCTATGCGCTGCAATTGCGGCGCCAATATCCCGATTCTGAACAAGCCAAATTATTGCAAAGTGGAAAATAATCATGACAGATGAAGCTACAACGGACACTTCTACGGCAGCACAACTAGATATTGCGCAACCTAGCGATGCCTCACAAGGTCACGCGCCGCTTGGTGAGGTGTTACTCGCTGCGAGAAATGCGAAAGAACTTACGCAAAAGGACGTGTCTAACAATTTGCGTTTAAGTATCAAGCAAATTAATGCGTTAGAAAGCAATGAGTTTAGCCTCTTACCTGATGCAATGATTACACGTGGTTTTATTCGGAATTACGCACGTTTTTTAGACGTGGATGCCGAGCCTTTATTAGCTAGCTACCGGGTGCGGGTGCCGGATACATCACCCGTCACCTTAAGTGTGCAGTCATCCATGCGTCAAGTGATGTCGGATAAAGATAGCCAGCCTTGGCTTAAATACATCTTAGGCAGTATCTTAGTGTTGTTGTTTTTACTTGCATGGTTTTTCTACATGGATTACATGCCAAAACCAGTAAAACACTCTGCTGAAAAAATTCCTGAAGCGGTGGTTCCCGCCGTTGCACCATCAACAGAGATATCTCTGCCGGAAATTGCCCTGCCTGCTGCTGAGCGTCAGCCAGATACTGGTGATGCGGCTACTGGCTCGGATGCTAGTAGTTCGAGTGTGACTGGTGCAAATGCTGATGTTAAAAATACAGTGCCTGCTGTAGTCCCTAATGCCACCACTAACCCAGTACAGCCAATCAAAAATGCCAAAGAAAATATACCTGTAAGCTCAAAAGACAGTCAGTTGTCACCAATAGTTGCTGTGAATTTCAATGCATCAAAAGCAAGCACTGAGCATGCTGCTACCCAAGCTGCTTTAGTGCAAACTTCTCCAGTGCAAGCCACACCGAATGGTAAAGCCGCCATTAAGATGGATTCTACCTTGAATGCAGAGGCTAACAACACTAAACCTAGCGAAACACCCGCAGCCGCAAAAAAAGTCAATATGGCGTTTTCTGAACAGACCTGGGTGAGCGTGACTAATAAATCTGGCAAAGTGATTTATGAAAAGATGCTGGCTGCGGGCAGTGCGGATGGCTTTGATGGTGAACCGCCATTGAAAATGGTCATTGGGAACGCTAAAGCCACGAAACTCATGTTTTTAGGTAAGCAAATAGACTTGGCATCATCAACTAAGAGTAATGTTGCGCACCTCACCTTGGAATAATTGATGAGTCTATCTCTACTTAATCAGCCACGCAATACTTTGCAGGTGATGATCGGTCACGTGCCCGTCGGCGGTGGCTTGGCTGGCGTATTGCCGTCCCCTGTGGTGGTGCAGAGTATGACGAATACGGATACTGCCGATGCAGAAGCGACAATTAAACAAGTATTTGAGCTATGGCAAGCGGGTAGTGAAGTTGTCCGTATCACAGTGAACTCGCCTGAAGCTGCTGCACAGGTAGGCCGGATTCGCCGTGGCCTGGATGCGTTAGGCTGCAATGTGCCGTTGGTCGGTGATTTCCATTACAACGGCCATAAGTTGCTGGCGCAATATCCGGATTGTGCTGAAGCGCTGGCTAAATATCGCATTAACCCTGGCAATGTCGGTAAAGGTTCTAAACGTGATGAACAGTTTGCGGCCATGATTGAAGCGGCTGTTCATTATAAAAAAGCGGTGCGCATTGGCGTTAATTGGGGAAGTTTAGACCAAGCCAAAATGGCGCAAATGATGGACGATAATGCCAAGCTTGCTGAGCCGCTATCGTCTGCTGCGTTAATGCGCGAAGCGCTGATTCAGTCAGCACTTGAAAGTGCCGCGCAAGCCGTGGCTTTAGGCTTGTCGCCCAACCAAATTATTATTTCTTGCAAAGTCAGCAATGTGCAAGATTTAGTCAAAGTTTATACTGATCTTGCCAGCCGTAGCGATTACCCATTGCATTTAGGCTTAACTGAGGCCGGCATGGGTTCTAAGGGGATTGTTGCCTCGACAGCGGCTTTAGCCTTGCTTTTGCAGCAGGGAATTGGCAATACAATTCGCGTATCCTTGACGCCTGAGCCTAATGAATCTCGCACCAAAGAAGTCATCGTGGCGCAAGAGATTTTGCAAACCATGGGCATACGCTCCTTTACGCCACTGGTAACGGCTTGCCCGGGCTGTGGACGCACTACATCAACCTATTTTCAAGAACTGGCCATGCAGATTCAAACCTATTTACGCAATCAGATGCCTGTTTGGCGAGGCCAATATGCCGGGGTTGAAAATATGAGTGTTGCCGTCATGGGTTGTGTGGTGAACGGGCCAGGCGAGTCAAAATTGGCAAATATCGGCATCAGTTTGCCCGGCACTGGCGAAACGCCAGTAGCGCCTGTCTTTGTTGATGGCGAAAAGACGGTGACGTTAAAAGGTGACAATATCGCGCAGGAATTTCAGGCTATCGTCGAAAACTACGTGCAAACAAATTATGCAGAAGGTGGAAAGCTGCACTGTTCAAATCTGTTGAGTCAACCAGATAATTTGAAACAGACAAATAAAACTATTCCTATAAAAGCAGTCGAATGATGGTAGATGAATCAATAAAAACAGAAGTAACACAAAAGCAATCTTTTAAAGCTGAACCTAAACTGATTAAACCATCAAAATTTCAAAGTATTAAGGGTTTTTACGATATTTTGCCCGAGGCTACTCCCTTATGGTTTAGGTTGGAGGACACCGCACGCAGCGTGCTCGCACAATATGGGTATAAAAACATCCGTATGCCCTTAGTGGAGCCTACCGATTTATTCGTGCGCTCTGTTGGTGAGCATACCGATATTGTTGAAAAAGAAATGTATGCTTGGGAAGATCAGCTTAATGGCGATAAGCTGACGCTACGCCCTGAAGGTACCGCCGGCTGCGTTCGCGCAGTGGTAGAACACAATCTTACTTACAACGGCCCGCTAAGGTTGTGGTACAGCGGTGCGATGTTTCGACATGAAAATGTGCAAAAAGGCCGTCAACGGCAGTTTCACCAAATTGGTGTAGAAGCGTTTGGTTTTGATAGCCCACAGGTAGATGCCGAGCAAATTGTGTTGTTAGCTAGACTTTGGCGCGAACTGGGTATTCACGATGTTGAGCTACAAATCAATAGTATAGGCGATGCACATGAACGTGCAGTGTATCGCAATACGTTAATTACTTACTTCGAACAACATATTGATTTGCTGGATGAAGACTCTAAACGTCGCCTGCATACGAATCCGCTCCGGATACTAGACACCAAAAATCCACGTATGCAAGCCATGTGTGACGCTGCGCCAAAGTTGATGGATTGTTTGGGGGATATAACCCGCACGCATTTTGAAGGTCTGTGTAAGTTACTGGATGCTGCTGGTGTCGTTTATCAGATTAATGCACGACTGGTCCGTGGTCTGGATTATTACAATCGTACTGTGTTTGAGTTTGTCACTACCAAGCTCGGCGCTCAAGGCACCATTGCCGGTGGTGGGCGTTATGATACATTGGTAGAGCGATTGGGTGGCGAAGCAACTCCTGCTTGCGGCTTTGGTATCGGTTTAGAGCGTGTATTCTTGTTGATGCAAGAGTATGGCGTGTCAGCTAATGATGCGCCCGATGTATATTTAGTGAATGTAGGTGCGCAAGCTGAACATGCGGCATTTGCCATTGCAGAACAGTTGCGCAATGCCAATATTCAAGTGGTATTACATGCCGGTGGCGGTAGCTTTAAGTCGCAGATGAAAAAAGCCGATAGAAGCCAAGCCAGATTTGCCTTGATACTGGGTGACGATGAAGTGGCCAATCATCAGGTCATACTGAAACCGATGCAAGCTACAACCAAGGGTGAGCAATTGCAATGTAGCATTGAAGAGGCGATTGAGTTTTTAACTGCAAACAAAAGCTAAGCACGACTAACCTATAACATTTGGTAAAACCATGACTGCAAAAATTAACACTGATGGATTAAATAAAGTACGTCCATTATTGCAGCTTGAGCATTTGACTGTTGTGTTGAAAAAAACGCCAACACAGTTATTGGTGAATGATGTGAGTTTTGTGATTGAAACCGGCAAAACTACCTGTGTGGTGGGCGAGTCCGGCAGTGGCAAAAGTTTAACCGCATTGTCTGTGATGGGGTTGCTTTCTAAGCAACTGCAATTGACTGCAGGCAAAGTATTGTTTCATGATGCTGAAACTGGGGTTCAGGATTTAACTTTGCTGGATGCAGAAAGTTTACGAAAAATCAGGGGGGCTAAAATTGCCATGATTTTTCAAGAGCCCATGACTTCGCTGAACCCTGTACTCACCGTCGGCTACCAAATAGGTGAGAGTTTAACCACGCATCTGGGCTTTAAAGGTGACGCATTAAAAACTAAAATCGCAAGCTTGCTGGATATGGTGGGTATTCCACCTGACCGTGCCAATAGCTACCCGGATGAGCTTTCAGGTGGGCAACGTCAGCGTGTGATGATCGCCATGAGTATTGCTTGCGAGCCACGCTTGTTAATTGCCGATGAGCCCACTACGGCCTTAGACGTTACCGTTCAGGCGCAAATACTTAAATTACTCGATACACTTAAAAGCCGTATGAACATGGGGATGCTGTTTATTACGCATGATTTTGGTGTAGTGGCAGACATCGCAGATAACGTGGTAGTGATGTTCAGAGGGAAAATTGTGGAGTCTGGCACTAAAGAGCAAGTGTTAGGTAATCCGCAGCATCCTTACACGCAAGCTTTGCTGGCGTGTGTGCCCGATGCCGAAGGTAAAAAGCCACTGAAGCCGATAGACTATGCGTGGTTGCCAGAAAATCAATCAGCTATTCAGAACCTTGAGGAGGGTGCATGAGTGAGTCTGTTTTGGTTGCAAATAACCTGGTGAAAACCTATACGCAACGCAGCGGTAAATTTGGTTTTGGTACAACCTTGGTTAAGGCCTTGGATAACGTTAGTATCCGTTTGCGTGCAGGTAGTACGCTGGCGGTTGTAGGTGAATCTGGCAGCGGTAAATCCACGTTGGCGCGTTGTCTGTTACAATTGCAACCCTTAGATAGTGGTGAAGTGCTGTTTGCAGGACAAGACTTGTCCAAAATGAATGGTGCTGAACTCAGGTCAGTGCGTAAAAATCTGCAAATGGTCTTTCAGGACCCATTCGCATCGCTGAATCCGCGCATGCGTGTGGGTGAAATAGTCGGTGAAGGTTTATTGATTCATAGGTTAGGCAGTAGCGCAGAGCAGCAACAAAAAGTAATTGCAATGTTAAAGCGTGTTGGCTTAACTGAAGTTGATATGCAAAAATACCCGCATGAATTTTCAGGTGGGCAAAGGCAACGTATTGGTATTGCACGTGCTCTAGTGTTGCAGCCTAAAGTGGTGGTGTGTGATGAACCGGTGTCTGCATTAGATGTATCAATTCAGGCGCAGATTTTGTTATTACTCAAAGAGTTGCAGCAAGAAATGTCACTTAGTTATCTGTTTATTAGCCATGATTTACGTGTGGTGCGCCATATCGCGGACGATATCGTGGTGATGTATCAGGGCAGGGTGGTTGAGCAGGGGGTGGTTGTAGATATTTATCAACAACCACAACATGAATATACGCGTAATTTACTCGCGGCTATTCCTGGTAAAAAAGCAATGAATGCATAATAACTAGATACAACAGCAGCATAGCTAAAATATATAGATTAGATTTGAACCAGATTAGGAAATGAAATGGCATATGATTTAGAAGAACAAGAGCAGTTAGATGAATTTAAGGCTTGGTGGAAACGCTATGGCAAAATGGTCGTTAATATAGCACTGGCTTTATTGGTGGGCTACTCAGCTGCTCAAGGCTGGAAATACTACCAAACTAAGCAGTCAGTCGAAGCTTCTACACAGTATCAAGAGTTGGTCGTTACTGATGAAAAAGACTTAAAAGCCATTCAAGCAAAGTCCGCCGCTTTGATGGATCAATTTAGTGCAACGCCTTATGCCGGACGTGCTGCCTTATTTGCTGCCAAAGCCAATTACCAAGCAAAAGAAATTAAAAGTGCAAAAGCGCAGTTGGATTGGACCATTAAAAATGCAAAAGAAACCTCTGTAAAAGCCATTGCCAGTTTGCAATTAGCCAACATTTTAGCTGAAGAAAAAGATTTTGATGGAGCGCTAAAAGTACTGGATGCACCGCACGATACAGGCTTTGATGGTTTATTTGCTGACCTAAAAGGTGATATTTTAGTGGCTTTAGGTAAAGGCGATGAGGCTAAGATTGCATATCAGCATGCGTTGACCAAACTCGACCCGCAAGGTAGATATCGTGTACTTACACAACAGAAACTTGAAGCACTTGGTTAATAATTTCTTGATTAATTGTTCAAGATTAACAATTAATCAAGAAATTCAATCAGCAAATTCTAAACAGGCTGGAGCATAGTATTGTTGCATCTCAAATTTATAAAAACCACTTTAAGTCTGCTTATCTTATCTAGCTTGTTGCTGATGACTGCTTGTAGCAGTATTGCTGATATTAAAACTGACCTATCTGAGCGCATGTTTGGACGCGACGCTACTGAACAACTTGAGCCATTGGCTGAGATTAAGGAAACTGCTACATCCAAAATACTATGGCAAGCCAAGCTAGGTGAGGCTGGAGATTTTGAATTTTCGCCAGTGATTGAAGCGGGCTATGCGTATGCTGCCAGTGCGAATGGCGAAGTTGTTAAGTTGGACGCGACCAATGGTAGCCAAGTGTGGCGTGTGAATGCGGGCGAAAAGCTATCAGGTGGCGTGGGTGTCGGTGGTAGTCTGGTGATGGTCGGTACGCAAAAAGGCGTTATTTATGCTTACGATATTGCAGGTAAACTGCAATGGAAATCTAAGCTAAGCAGCGAGGTCCTCAGTGCCCCAAGATATTTTGACGGTCTGGTGATCGTGCGCACAGGGGATAGCCGTATTTATGGCATTAATGCCAATGATGGTAGCCGTAAATGGGTTTATGATCGTACAAGCCCTTCACTCACGTTACGTAGTAGTGCTGGCGTAGTGGTGGATGGTGGTGCTGTTTATGCTGGTTTTGCCGGAGGTAAACTGATTGCAATACGTGCCGATAACGGCAAAGCCTTGTGGGAAGCTTCTGTTGCACAGCCTAAAGGCGTTACCGAGATTGAGCGTATTGCAGATATTACCAGTTTGCCGGTGGTCGATGGACCGCTGATTTATGCAGTTGCTTACCAAGGCAGGATCGCAGCGGTTGATAGACTTTCTGGCCGCGTGGTTTGGAACCGGGACATTTCTAGTCTATCTGGTTTGAGTGCAGAAGATGCGCGAATTTTTGTGTCGCATGCGGCTGGCTCGGTCTATGCGCTTGACTACTCAACTGGTAAGACTTTTTGGCGGCAAGCGGCACTCAAGAATCGTCATTTAAGCGCACCTGTACCGATGGGAAGTTTAATTGCGGTTGGCGATGTTGAAGGCAATGTGCATTTTTTGAGCCGTGAAGACGGCGCATTAGCCTCTAGAGTCAAGACCCATAACAGCCCAATCATGCCGCAAATGGCGCTTGTAAACAGCAATACCGTACTTGCACAAACACGTGATGGCGGTATTTTTGCTATTCAAGTCAAATAATGAGTAATTGTATTGGCTTAATTGCCTGCAGTTGCTATTTCAAGAATTACTTAGCTTTATAAGCTTAAGTTTTAGATTCTTTGAGTTTAGAATCAATTAGCTTAAGCACCATTTAGAAGGCCCGCATGATACCTACCATTGTTTTGGTTGGCCGACCTAACGTCGGCAAATCTACTTTATTTAATCGACTCACCAAAAGTCGTGATGCCCTTGTCGCAGACTTACCTGGGCTTACGCGTGACCGCCATTATGGCCGTGGTATTGGTGCTGGTCAGCCTTATTTGGTGGTAGATACCGGTGGTTTTGAGCCAAATACCGATAGCGGTATTCTTAAAGCTATGGCAGTACAAACCTTGCTTGCTATTGATGAAGCCGATGTCATTATTTTCATGGTAGACGGTCGCCAGGGCGCTACTCCGCAAGACATGGAAATCGC
>DIZU01000112.1:9734-14484 GCA_002429455.1 Methylotenera sp. UBA6020
CTTGCCCTTGAAAGCTTTCAGGTGGTTGAAGAAGAGCCACCGCTAGATTACACCGGCGACAGAATCCCTAAAGTTGCGATTGTGGGTCGTCCGAATGTAGGTAAATCAACCTTGGTCAATGCACTCTTAGGTGAAGAGCGTGTGATTGCGTTTGATGAACCAGGCACTACACGTGATTCTATTAGTATAGATTTAGAAAAAAATGGCAAACATTACACGCTGATTGACACCGCTGGTGTACGTAAGCGTGGCCGTGTCTTAGAGGCAATTGAAAAATTTTCAGTCATTAAAACCATACAATCTATTGAAGAAGCCAATGTGGTGATTTTGGTGGTGGATGCACAAGAAGGCATTACCGAGCAAGACGCGCATGTAGCTGCTTATATCTTGGAAGCAGGGCGCGCATTAGTCGTAGCCATTAATAAGTGGGATGGCTTGAAAGAAGAGGAACGCGATTGGGTTAAGCGTGAAATTGATCGTAAATTGATGTTCTTGGATTTTGCGGAATTCCATTACATTTCAGCACTGCGTAAAAAAGGCTTACCGGAGCTATTTACGTCTGTTGATATCGCTTACAAGGCTGCGTTTGCCAAGCTTTCTACACCACAGCTCACACGCGTGCTCATTGATGCCTTGCAGCAACATCAGCCACCGATAAGTAAAGGCATTCGGCCTAAGTTGCGCTATGCGCATCAAGGTGGCAGCAATCCGCCGATTGTCGTGATTCACGGTAACCATGTAGACGGTGTGAAAGATGCCTATACGCGCTTTTTAGAAAAAACCTTTCGCCGAACTTTTCAGCTTTCTGGCACGCCATTGCGGGTGCAGTATAAGCAAGGCAGCAAATCCATTTGCTGATGATGAAGATAAGCGTAAGCCAGGTGAAGGGATAGTGAGTATGCGCCGCCGTAAAACGGCACATCGTGCTGAATTAAAAGCGAAAAAGGATGAAGAAAATAAGAAAAGATAAGCCCGAAAAATATTAAATTTTTAGGGTAAACTGACTAGAAAGTCAGTTGTTTTCTTCGTAGTTTTTATTCTCGTTAGGTAGTTCATAAGGGTCTGCCACATACGCAGGCCCTTTCATAATCATTACGATAACGCAGCCTATGGTAATTGTACCGACAAAAAACCAAAGGCTAAAAATGATACCTAAGCATTGGTAGATAATTTTTTGAAATTCTGCGTTAGGTATGGCGTTGTTAAAATATATATACAGTGCAACCGCACCGGGTATTACCGTGCCGACAGTCAATATGGCAGGTATTTTTTTGAACAATACCCATTCAAACCCTGATGGCGATTTGATAAAACCTGGTAGTTTATTAAAGTAATTCATGAACCTATTTTGATTAATTAATTCAAAATAGGTTCATGAATGCAAATTAATACGCTAGTAAAGGCTTTCCCAGAATTTCCACCATATACGTTCATCGCTAGGCGCACCTTTGCCTAGCATGGCACTATTAGGATAGTTGGTTTGCAAAATACGCAAGGTATCGGTTTTAAGGTCTTCTAAGCTCAGTAAGTCGTAAGCGCTGATCATAATTACTAAAGCTTCTTCAACCCCCGGCGATTGAGGGTAGTATTCCACAACATATTTTGCCCGGTTGACAGCCGCTACGTATGTTTGGCGTTTCATGTAATAGCGTGCTACATGTAACTCATGCTCAGATAAACTGTTGGCTAAATACACCATACGTTGCGTAGCATCTTTTGCATAGCGGCTATTCGGATAACGGGTTACCAATTCTTTGAACGTTACAAAAGAGTCTTGGAAGGCGCGTGGATCGCGATCACTCACTTGTTGCTCTGTGAGTTTTTCTATCACACCGCGTTCGTTAAAAACGGCTAAGCCTTTTAAGTAATAAGCGTAATCAACATTGGCGTGATTAGGATGCAGTTTAATAAACCGATCCGCAGCTGCTACACATAAGACAGGGTCTTGTTTTTTATACTGTGCGTAAGCCGTTTCAAGTTGGGCTTGGGCTGCAAAACGACCATTAGGGTAGCGAGATTCAAGTTTTCCAAAATAAGTAATTGCTTTGTCATAGTCCTTGTCACGCATTTTAGCTTCACCTTCTTGATAGATGCGCTCCGCCGTCCAACCCTTGGTATCATCAAACTCCGTGGGGTCGCCAAAAATGGCGCAACCATTGAGTAACAAGGCAAACGTTAAAATTAAGATATACTTCATGCCAAAACCACCTTTAAGAATTAGTAATAATTATAACCGATGACAGACACTACTCAACCATCTCTTAGCAATCCACTTGCTCTTACCATTCCACAAGATTTAGGCGGTTTACGTCTAGATGTTGCATTGCAACGTATGTTGCCAGACCATTCACGCTCGCGTTTGCAAGCTTGGATTAAAGAGGGCTTGGTTACTGTAGACGCACTACCCAGCACCTCTAAAACTAAAGTATGGGGCGGCGAGCAAGTTGTTGTCGAGGTGCAAGTCAAACCTGAAAACTATGCATTTACGGCAGAAGATATACCGCTCGACATTATATTTGAAGATGAGCATATTTTGGTCGTCAACAAACCAGCTGGTATGGTTGTGCATCCTGCGGCGGGCAACTGGAGCGGTACACTGCTTAATGCCTTGTTATTCCATGCGCCACATTTAAAAGATGTGCCGCGTGCAGGTATTGTGCATCGACTAGATAAAGACACCAGCGGCTTACTTGTTGTTGCAAAAACTTTAGCTGCACAAACAAATCTAGTACGCCAATTGCAAGCACGGACGGTAAAACGTGAATATCGCGCGATCGTATGGGGGCAAATTTGGCGGAATGGCGTGATAGACCAGCCGATTGGTCGTGACCCACGATCACGCACTAAAATGGCCATCAACCGCATGGGTAAACCTGCAGTAACGCGTTATGAAGTGTTAGAGCGCTTTTCAGTACAAACTTATATGCGCTGTAATTTAGAAACGGGCCGTACGCATCAAATTCGCGTACACATGCAGCATCTAAAAGCCCCTATCGTCGGCGACCCGATCTATGGTTTTCGCGGCATAGTGCCAATTAGGGCTATGACGCAAACTTTGCGCGATGAAGTGAGTCAATTTAATCGTCAGGCCTTACACGCCATTAAGTTAGGGTTACTACACCCAGCGACCGATGAGTTTATGGAATGGCAAATTGAGCTGGCTGATGACATGAAAGCCTTGCTAGAAGCCATGCGCCATGAAGATGTGCGTGACGAAGAAGACTTTGAGTTTAGCTTTGGTGGATTAAGTACCGAGCCATACCTCGCAGATGCAGACTATGAAGACGAGGATGATAGCGACTTTGAAGATGATGATGAAGGCGACGATGATTTGGAGCTTGAAGAGGACGCATAGTTTTTTATGAGCAATCATAATCTTAATCCTGTGGATTTTATTCAACCACATTGGCCAGCCCCGGCTAACGTTAAAGCATTGCAAACAACACGGGTCGGCGGTGTTAGCAATGCGCCTTATGCAAGCTTGAATTTAGGCGCACATGTCAACGATGACCCCATTGCGGTGGCGCAAAACCGTCAATTGCTTAGCCCTTATTTACCAAGCGAGCCAGTATGGATCAATCAGGTGCATGGTATTGAAGTGATTGATGTGGCAAGCAACAGCGGATTGCAAAATGCCGATGCGTCGTTTACCCGCAAAAGTAATGTCGTGTGCGTCACCATGACAGCCGATTGTTTGCCAGTGCTACTGTGCGACACTGCCGGCACAGTGGTCGCAGCTGTACACGCTGGCTGGCGCGGCTTGTGTGATGGTGTGATAGAAGCTGCTGTCAATAAAATGCCCGTACCAGCAAGTGAGCTTTTAGCCTGGCTAGGCCCAGCCATTGGCCCGAATGCGTTTGAAGTTGGCAGTGATGTGCGTGAGCAATTTATACAGCAGGACCATCAAGCCGCGTTAGCATTCAAGCCTTACGATGACCATAAACTAAATGACAAGTGGCTATGCAACCTATATTTAATTGCCAAGCAACGCTTGAATAACTTAGGTGTTACACAAATTTACGGTGCTAGCGTCAATGAAGATTTTTGTACCTATACTGACGCAGCACGCTTTTTCTCATTCAGGCGTGACAATGTTACTGGGCGCATGGCTAGTCTGATTTGGCTTGCTGATTAAGCCTGTAGCGGTTTTATTGGTAAATCACACTGCGCATACTAAGCGCGCCTAAATCAAACGCCTCGGTCAAAAAGCGCATATTATCATCTGCATGCCGCACTGCTGCAATGTATAACAAAGGCAGATAATGCTCGCTTGTAGGCACAGCCAGCTTCGCAGACGCACCAGCACGCTCAATGTGAATCATTGCATCATCGTCATTAGTTTCTAGCGCTGCTTTAATATAGCTGTCAAAGGCGACCGTCCAATCATATGCGCTATCTTGCGGGTTTAATCGCGATAAATTATGCACAATGTTGCCGCTGCCAATAATCATTACGCCGCGCTCCCTAAGACATGCAAGTTGGCGGGCAAGGGCGAAATGTGCTGCATAATCTAAGTTAACATCTAAACTAAGCTGAAATACCGGCACATCAGCCGCCGGAAACAGCGACTGTAAAATTGTCCATGCGCCATGATCTAAGCCCCAGTCTTGTGTCGGCGTTACTGTACCAGCAGTAAATAAATCACAAACCATGCTTGCATGTTCTGGTGCGCCTGGGGCAAGGTATTGCTGTGCGAGCAACTCTTTAGGAAACCCACCGAAATCATGAATGGTTTTCGGGTGTTCTGCTA
>DIZU01000011.1:0-4622 GCA_002429455.1 Methylotenera sp. UBA6020
TTAGAAATACTGAATGCCAAGGTGATTTGGCTGGATGAAATGCGTGGCGCGCCTGCCTTAAGTTTAAATAAACTTAATCTAGAAATATTAAGCCCAACGTTGGAAAGCTTAATTAAAAAACATAACTTCACACTAAGCGCGCTCCCTTCTATCGGTACCGATAACCCAGTTAGCTTTAGCGGGCATTTATATGGCAATGACGTGAGCCACGCTGAACAATGGCGTGGCAGCATCATCATGTATTTGAAAAATGCCAACATAGCGGCTTTTAAACCATGGGTTGATTACCCAATTGATTTACAGTCTGGTGTTGGCAGTACTAAAATAGCGGTCGATTTCGCTAATCATCAGTTAAAATCTATCGAAAGCAACGTAGTTTTAGACCACGTACAAATGCAGCTAAAGGCAAATGCCGAGCCAGTTGTACTTAATAAACTGGTTGGGAATCTCAATTGGAAAAATTTAAGCACTGGGTTGTTGGGCGGCCTTAGTCAAAAAAACACCGGTTATTCGTTTAATGTTGATCATCTGACACTCAACACAAGTAATGGCCTTAATTTACAGGATGTTACCGCGAGCTATATTGAAAAGGCGACTGAAAACGCACTGGTCAACAAAGCACTTAGCCTCAAGCTCGCGCATATCAATCTGGCATCTATCAGCCCTTACCTGGTGCAATTTCCAGTGCCTGCAGAAATCTTGCAAAAAATAGACAGCTTCTCACCTACAGGCAGCCTAGATGATTTAACGCTGGGTTGGGAAGGCAATCAATCCGCCACAAAAACATATCAACTCAGTACTAAATTTAGCGGTTTGGGCATACAAGCACAAAGTACAGTGCCAGGATTCAAAGTTCCAGGGTTTAACAACCTCACTGGTGAAGTTAAAGCCAACCAGAGCACTGGAAGAATTAAGCTCTATACACAAAATGCCAAGCTGGATTTTAAGGATATTCTGCGTGGACCTATCCCCGCCGATAAACTTGACGGTGAAATCAATTGGAATATTAAAGGCAAAGAAACTGAAATCCAAGTCAGCCAACTTAGCCTCAGCAATCCACATTTAACGGGTACGATCAACGCTAATTATTTAATGGATGGCTTAAAAGGCGGCTACCTTGATTTAAAAGGCAAGTTTGGCCATGGTGATGCAAAATATGCCATGCTTTATTACCCCACCATGCTAGGTCCAGCAACCTTGCATTGGTTAGACACCTCTATATTAGCCGGACATGCAGAAGATATTAACCTTACCGTCAAAGGCCGCTTGGCTGACTTTCCATTTGTCGATAGCAAGAATATTCCAGATAGAAGATTAGGCTTATTTAAAGTCACTGCAAAAATCAGCGGTGGCGTCATTGAATATGGCACTGGCTGGCCTGCAGTTGAGGGGTTAGGACTAGATTTGCTGTTTGAAGGCAAACGCATGGAACTTAATGCGAATACCGGGCATGTATATGGCAATCAAATCATTAAAAGCAAAACCACCATTGCACAATTAGATGCTGATTCTCCAGTACTCAATGTTGTGAGTGAACTCAGGGGGCCAGTGACTGAAGGCATCAATTTTGTGAACAAGAGCCCGGTAGCAGCTCTCACACAAGGCTTTACCGACGAATTAAAAACCAGTGGTTCAGGCAAACTCAACCTAAGCTTAAAAATACCAATGAACAACATAGAGGCGGCCCAATACAAAGGCTTGTATCAAATTACCAATGGCAGCATGGAAAGTCAGAATATACCGACTTTAAGTGAAGTGAATGGCCTGTTAGAGTTTACCGAAAGTAGTTTAACGGCAAAAAATATCAAAGCGAGTGCATTTGGCGCACCGCTTGTATTTAACCTTAACTCAGGCAAAGACAAAGTTATTCGTATCGCCGCCAGGGGCAAGCTGAATGACGAGGTCATTAAACAAACCTTGGGTAAAGGCGCAAATTATATTAGCGGCAATGCTGACTGGGTAGGCGACATTTTGATTCAAAACCCAAATGTCAATATTGGCATCCGCGCAGATTTATTTGGCATTACGTCACGTTTACCAGCGCCACTAGACAAAGCGGCAAACGAGCATTTAAGTCTGCGTATTGATAAAAAACAGGAGCCAAATGCAGATACGATTATCGTAAATCTTGGCAACAAACATGGTGCAAAACTTATCCGTACCGTTGAAAATGGCAAATTACAGTTTGATCGGGCTAGCATTAACTTGAATTCCGCCCCCATTAACACCAGCGAATTTAATATTAATAATGAGTTAAGCAAGTCTAAAGGGCTTCAAGTGACGGGTAATTTAGACTACCTTGACGCTGATGCCTGGCGTAATGTAATACATGACTTGACCGATGCTTCCAAACAGCAGGCCGCACCTCCTGTTCAAACAATAGCACTTAAGATCAATGCATTAGATATTTTCGGCAGACGCATCAATCAATTAAAAATCTCAAATAAACCTAGTAAAGACGGTTTACAGGTAGCGGTGCAAAGCCGTGAAATCACCGGTGACTTACAATGGCAAAATCAGGTTAACGGTAAACTGATTGCGCGTTTGAGCAATCTAACCATTCCAGATGCTGCACCCAATCGCAACAAATCAACCGTTGCAGCAAATGTAAAAGACGCCAGCTCAAAAGACCCTGTTACAAAAGACTTTAAAAAACTAGATCAAGATTATCCTGCTTTAGACATCACTTCAGATAACTTTGAGTTTAATAAGAAAAAACTTGGTGGATTTGAGTTGGTGGCATACCCTAAAAATGACAACTGGGTTATTCAAAAACTCAAAATGATCAATCCTGAAAGTACGCTCAGTGCTGATGGTGAATGGAATAACTGGCTACGAAACCCTTACACGCAGCTAAATGTGACATGGAATATCAATGACTTAGGCAATACTCTAAAACGATTCGGCTATCCAGATACAATTAAAGGTGGCGCGGGCGAGCTATCCGGTCAGCTTAGCTGGGCAGGCAGTCCACATGAATTTGATACGGCTGGCTTAAACGGGAATCTGCAATTCGAAATGCGTAAAGGCCAAATTTTAAAGGTGCAACCTGGCGTGGGTAGGCTATTGGGTTTACTCAGCTTGCAAAGCTTGCCTCGTCGTCTAAGCCTGGATTTCAGAGACTTATTTAGCAATGGCTTTGCGTTTGATAAAATTAACGCAACGGTAAAGATTGATCGTGGTGTCATGCGTAGCGATAACTTTACAATGACGGGCCCTGCCGCTGACGTGACCATTAAAGGTGAAACTAATATACAAAAGGAAACACAGCAGCTTTTTGTTAAAGTGATGCCGAATATCAGTGACAGCGTCTCTCTCGCGGCCTTAGCCGGCGGACCATTGGTAGGTGCGGTTGCATTTTTAGCACAAAAAATATTAAAGGATCCGCTCAATAGAATCGCCTCGTCTGAGTATGAAATTATTGGTACTTGGGACAACCCGCAAGAAGCGAAAACGACAGACACTAACCAAGAAAGCAGCAAGAACTCACCGTTAAACTAGACGTCCCAGCTTACCGGGATTGCTTTTTCATGTATAAATGAAAATAATAAAAAACCATTGGATTAAATATGGCCATCACCTCACGTTTAAAAACAACCAAAGCTAAATTAAATAGCCAAGATATGATCAAAATTGCTGCCATTCAAATGGCATCAGGTCCTTATGTGGCGGCCAATCTGAGTGAGGCAGAACGCCTTATTGAAATTGCGGTAAATCAAGGGGCAAAACTAGTCGTACTACCTGAGTACTTTGCCATTATGGGTTTGAAAGAAACCGATAAAGTGGCTGTGCGTGAAGAGGAAGGTAAAGGTCCGATTCAAGAGTTTTTGAGCAAAATGGCCAAGAAACATGTCATTTGGCTTATTGGAGGCTCTGTGCCACTAGTCAGTAGCTCGCCCAATAAGGTACATAATAGTTGTTTGGTGTATGACGATAAGGGTCGCCAGGTTGCCCGTTATGACAAAATCCATTTGTTTGGCCTGGATTTAGGTAATGAACATTATCACGAAGAAAAAACCATAGCCCCAGGCAATGCCGTTAAAGTCGTCGACACGCCATTTGGTAAAATTGGCTTGTCTATTTGTTACGACTTACGCTTTCCAGAACTTTATCGCGCCATGGGCGAGGTTAATATCATCATTGTGCCAGCCGCTTTTACTGACACCACGGGCAAAGCCCACTGGGAAAGTTTAATTCGCGCACGCGCCATTGAAAACCTAAGTTATGTGATTGCCCCCGCACAAGGTGGCTACCATATATCAGGCCGTGAAACACATGGCAACAGTATGATTGTTGACCCGTGGGGCGTCATTCTGGATCGCCTGCCACGTGGCTCGGGTGTTGTGATTGCCACCATGAACCCACAGTATCAAGCGAGCCTGAGAAACAGCTTACCTGCGCTTAAACACAGAATACTTACTTAAAGGCACCGCTAAAAATAAAACGACCCGATGCAACCTAGCAAGCTAAATTCAGTCGTATGTTATGACTTGACATATTAGATCAAGGCAAATTACTGGATTTAGTTTTATAAAATAATCTGCGTTGCTGATATATTTTATATATTAAGAATAATTGCACTTCAACATTGAACCCGCCTGATTTAACAAACCACTTAAACG
>DIZU01000011.1:4693-8860 GCA_002429455.1 Methylotenera sp. UBA6020
GATTTAACAAACCACTTAAACGGCAGAATCACCTAATTTAATACTTTTAGCCGATATACCGACGATTGCAAAATACCATGAAAACTGAATCAAGTACGATTAAATCAAGCTCTGCCAATTCTAGCCCGGCCAAAGAAGACTCACATTTCGATGTGGCTAATGAAGCGTTGCTGGTGCCGGCCAGTTTAGATAGTGCAAAATTGCAAAATGTACTTGGTGACATGATGTCGCATAAAATTGATTATGCAGACTTATACTTCCAGTATAGCCGTAGTGAAAGCTGGGGCTTGGAAGAAGGCCAGGTTAAATCCGGCAGCTTCTCTATCGACCAGGGGGTTGGCGTGCGTGCGGTCAGTGGTGAAAAAACTGCGTTTGCTTACTCTGACGACATCAATTTAAATGCGTTACAACATGCGACAAAGGCCACCAGGGCAATTGCTAGTTCAGGTGGTGAGCAAACGGCCAGTTCCAGCAGCGTGATTAAACGTAATGCACCACAACTCTATCTTCCACAAGACCCGATTGCGTCACTGTCTGCTGAAGCCAAAGTAAAGTTACTTGAGCGTTTAGAATCCATCGCCAGAAAACTTGATCCACGCATTTCACAAGTCACTGCATCCATTGCCGGCGAATATGAAGTGATCATGGTCGCGCGCCACGATGGTGTAATGGCGGCCGATGTACGCCCACTTGTGCGCTTATCCATCAATGTCATCGCTGAGAGTAATGGTCGCCGTGAACAAGGCTCGGCAGGCGGTGGTGGCCGCTTTGACTATAGTTATTTCACTGACGAAATACTGCATGATTATGCACAAAAAGCCGTGCATCAGGCATTGGTGAACTTGGAAGCCCGTCCTGCGCCGGCAGGCAGCATGACCGTAGTGTTAGGTGCTGGCTGGCCCGGTATTTTGCTACACGAAGCTATTGGGCATGGTTTAGAAGGCGATTTTAATCGCAAAGGCAGCTCAGCATTCAGCAACATGATAGGTCAGCAAGTGGCGGCTCGGGGCATTACCATCGTCGATGATGGCACCATTCAAGACCGCCGAGGCTCACTCAGCATTGATGATGAAGGTAACCCGACCAATAGAACCGTGTTGATTGAAGACGGTATTTTGCGTGGCTATATTCAAGACACACTCAATGCGCGGTTGATGAATATGCCGCTCACAGGCAATGCGCGCCGTGAAAGCTATGCGCACATTCCGATGCCACGTATGACCAATACCTATATGTTAAATGGCAATTTACCGGCTGAAGAGATCATTAAGTCCGTTAAAAAAGGCTTGTATGCGGCTAACTTTGGCGGCGGTCAGGTAGACATTACCAGCGGTAAGTTCGTGTTTAGCGCATCAGAAGCGTACATGATTGAAGACGGTAAAATTACCTACCCGGTCAAAGGCGCCACCTTGATTGGCAACGGCCCGGAAGTGTTAAAACGCGTTTCGATGATAGGTAACGACATGTCGCTAGATTCCGGCGTTGGTACTTGCGGTAAAGAAGGTCAAAGTGTGCCAGTCGGCGTTGGCCAGCCAACACTTAAAATTGACGCGCTTACTGTGGGTGGCACGGCTTAATTGTTGCCTTAATACTCGTTCCCTGGGCTTGTCGCGTTCCCTGAGCTTGTCGAAGGGGGTGCCGCATTAGCATCAATTGGTTATTAAGATTGCCACATATCCCTTCGACAAGCTCAGGGAACGATGCCTCACGTAATGAGTTTTTAGAGATCACCTTAAATCAAACATTATGGCGATGGCGCCACAACCGTTATAATCTTGTTCTTTCCCGCACGCACTACAACCAGGTACCAAAATTATCTTTATGCCGCAGACTTTACTGCCTATTCCAAAAGCTGGTCAATCTGCCCGCATTGAACTCAATACCAATGGCGAAGATGGCCTGGCACTCGCAGAACTGGCGTTTAAGCTTAAAAACAACAAGCCTGGCAGGCCATTAGTCATCGTCACGGCTAACGCGTTTGACGCGCAGCGTTTGCTAGAGGAAATCCCCTATTTCGCCCCCAGTTTAAGCGTACATTTGCTACCAGATTGGGAAACACTCCCTTACGACCAGTTTTCGCCACATCCTGATTTAATTTCAGAGCGCTTAACCACGCTGTACCAAATTTCACAAAACGCCTGTGATGTCATTATTGTGCCGTTGTCTACGGCACTTATCCGGCTTAGCCCAAAAGCTTATTTAAGCGCCAACACTTTCATGCTTAAAAAGGGCCAGACACTGGATACTGAAGCGCTGCGTCTGCAGTGTGCAGAGGCTGGTTACCATCATGTAAGCCAAGTCATTAGTCATGGCGAATTTAGTGTGCGTGGCGGTTTAGTGGATTTATTCCCGATGGGTTCTGCGCTGCCCTACCGCTTGGATCTATTTGACAATGAAATTGAATCCATACGTACATTTGATGTGGATACGCAGCGTAGTCTTTATCCGGTGCCAGAAATCAGGCTGCTGCCCGCACGGGAATTTCCATTAGATGATAGTGGCGTTGCCCAGTTTCGGAGTCAGTTTCGAGAGGTATTTGAAGGTGATCCGCAGCGCGCTAAAATCTACAAAGACGTTAGCAAGGGCGTGGCTTCTGGCGGTATTGAATGGTACTTGCCGTTATTTTTTGAGCAAACTGCGACATTCCTCGATTACCTGTCAGCAGATTGCCTGTTATGTCTGCATGGCGACCTGGATCATAGCGCTCAACAATTTTGGCGTGAAGCGCAATCGCGTTATCGCACACTGGCGCATGACGCTGAACGCCCGCTACTAATACCAGAAAAACTACTGATTAAAACAGAAGACTTTTTTAGTGCCACGCATCAGTTCACGCGCTTATCATTGAATATCAATAGCACTTCAACAGGCTTGCCTGGCCTGGATATAGAGCGGCGTGCTGAACAGCCGTTACATAAACTGCAAAGCTATATCAGTGATTTTACCGGGCGTATTTTAATTGCGGCAGAAAGCCTTGGCCGACGCGAAACCATATCGCAGTTATTTGCCGAGCATGGCCTGCAACCGGCCATGATAGAAACCTGGGCAGACTTTACCAGTTCAGATGCCAAGGTCATGTTAGGTGTTTCACCGTTACATCACGGGTTTCGCGTGGTTGTTGCAGATTCATCTGCTTACAACCACGGCGATGGCCTTTACGGCCATAATCATCCAGATAAATCAATCGCCGTCATTACAGAAGCCGAGCTTTACGCAGCTACCGTACGCCAACAGCGCCGCCGTGAAAAAGAAAAAGCACGCAGCACCGAAGGCATGCTCAAGGATTTATCCGAATTACGTATGGATGACCCCGTGGTGCATGAACAACACGGGGTTGGCCGTTACAAAGGTTTAATCAACCTGGATTTTGGCGAAGGTGAAACAGAGTTTCTGTTACTTGAATATGCCGGTGACGACAAACTGTATGTACCGGTATCACAACTATTCCTGATTTCGCGCTATTCAGGTGGCCCGCCAGAGTCAGCGCCGTTGCATCGCCTGGGTAGCGGCAACTGGGAAAAAGCCAAGAAAAAGGCACTCAAACAAATTCGTGATACCGCGGCTGAACTGCTGAATTTATATGCGCAACGCGCCTCGCGCCGCGGCCATGCCTTTACCTTAAGTTTGCACGATTATGAATCGTTCTGCGAAGGCTTTCCGTTTGAAGAAACACCCGATCAGTTGGAAGCCATTGAAAATGTGATTAAAGACATGCAGTCAGGTCGGCCGATGGATAGACTCGTATGTGGCGATGTAGGCTTTGGTAAAACCGAGGTGGCCCTGCGTGCAGCTTTTGTCGCGGTAATGGGCGGCAGGCAAGTGGCAGTATTGGTGCCAACCACCCTATTGGCTGAACAGCATTTCAATAACTTTAAAGATCGTTTTGCCGAATGGCCGATTAAAATTGCCGAAATTTCACGTTTCAGAACCGCCAAAGAGCAAGCAGAAGCATTGCGTGGCTTGGAAGCGGGTGGAATTGATATTATTATCGGCACACATAGACTGATTCAAAAAGATGTCAAATTCAAAAACTTAGGGCTGGTAGTCTTAGATGAAGAGCACCGCTTTGGTGTGCGCCAGAAAGAACAGCTTAAAGCCTTGCGTGCCGAGGTTGTCATTGCGGACGCTCACGGCCCTGTCTCTTATACGCATCTGACGCTGCCGACG
>DIZU01000011.1:9117-9245 GCA_002429455.1 Methylotenera sp. UBA6020
CGTGCCGAGGTTGATGTACTCACGCTCACGGCCACGCCTATTCCGCGCACACTGAGCATGGCGATGGAAGGCCTGCGCGAGTTTTCAATCATCACCACGCCACCACAAAAACGCTTAAGCATTAAAAC
>DIZU01000011.1:9578-9787 GCA_002429455.1 Methylotenera sp. UBA6020
GGGCAGGTATATTTCCTGCACAATGAAGTGGATACCATCCACTCCATGCGCGAAAAATTAGAGCGCATTCTGCCAGACGCCCGCATTGCAGTGGCACATGGGCAACTGCGCGAGCGTGAGCTAGAGCATGTGATGCGCGACTTTTACAATCAACGCTTTAATCTGTTGCTATGCACCACGATTATTGAAACCGGCATTGACGTACCGAC
>DIZU01000133.1:0-15989 GCA_002429455.1 Methylotenera sp. UBA6020
ATGGATCAAGACCAGCTCCAGTTTTGCCAGATAAACGCTTACGACGCATTGCTGCCGGGTTTGCCAATGAACCGTTGCGACCAATAAACTCGGTTCGGTTGCCGGTTACCGTACGGCCTAGTCCATTAAAATCAACTCCGGCGGCATGGGCAAAGACGACCCGATTGGCGCATTCGCGGCCATAAGCATTGCGGGCAAACAACGCTCCACTGCGCGGATCAGTTTCGGTCACAATGTGCATCATATTGGCATGCCGAGACTCACCGAGCACCAGCTCCCAATAGCCAGTCAACGACAATCGACGCGTGCGCTTTGAATCGTTGCGCAACTTAACTACCACGAACTTTACCGGGGCATCCATTGCAACGTAGGTGATCAGCTCCGAAACGATACCAGCTTCGTCATGTTCAAAGACACTATAGCCGAACCCATGCCGGCATACATAGCCAGAACGCCCCCGAGCAGGAGTGGGCGCAGGCAGCGGCGTTGGTGACCAGAATATGCCGGTTTCTTCATCACGGAGATACATCGCCTCGCCGCTACTATCGCTAAGCGGATCGTTGTGCCAAGAGGTAAGCCGGAACTCATGCGCATTTTCCACCCAGGTATAGGCACTGCCACTCTCGCTCACAACTGTACCAATGTGTGGGCTGGCAATGACATTAACCCATGGTGCAGGGGTATTCTGGCCAGGCTCTAGGGTGATAACATACTCGCGGCCATCGGGCGTGAAACCGCCCAAACCGTTATAGAAAATGCGTTCACGTGCGGCAAGCGGTTGAAATACTTCGTTTACTGGTAGCCGCATGGGCTCCAGCAGACTGAACAATCTATTCGACATACTATCCAGCATCAGATCAGGCACCCGTGCTGCCGACACGCGCCGATCTAATTGTTCGACTAATGTCCCGGCCGCATCAGTCAGCACTATGCGGGCGACAGTCTGGAACAGCACCCGTGTCTCCTCGGACAGTTCTTCGGCGCGCCGTATAAATATGCCACCTGGTTTGTCGATTATTTGTCCTTCCGGACCGGCGTTGATCAATCCTATAATCTGGTCTTGCAATAACGCACGGTAGCCCGAGAAATCTTCATTAAAAATCACCATATCTACACTCACGCCGTTCATTCGCCAATAAGCATGGGCTTGCAGTACTTGTTTTATCAAGTCAATACGGTTCAAGTCACTGATGCGTATCAGAACAATCGGCAGATCACCGGAGATACCAAAGCGCCACAGCCCTGACTGGCCAAGTTGGTTGCGAGCAATGACACTGGGCGCGGCGCGGCGCATGGCATTGCAATAAATGATGGAACTGGCGAGCCGCCCATAAATCTGTGCATCAGCTTCGTTTGCATTGAGCAAACGTAATACTTCCTGACTTTGAAACCATGCCATCTCAAAGGCACGCTCAACAAAGTGCCGGTCACAATACTTTTCAAGCAACGCCAATGCTGCCTCGCGTGTATCGGCGACACCGGAGATGATCTGTACCGTCGCTGACTCGTCGGCTGATAACCTGATAGTGCGGCGAATCGCTACGATGGGATCAAGCACCGAACCTTCTGTATTTGACAGCGGGTCGGACAATGGCTTTGGCAAAGACCCTGATAACTGTCTTGATAATTGAGCATAATTTTTACTGTTATCCAGTACCAGCGGGTTCGCCGCCGTACGGCCGCGCCCAATGAATTTGGCCCGGTCAGTCTCGTAAGACGATTCACCGGCAGCTACGCCAGGTGTAGCAAACAGATGAAACATCCACGGCACTTGCTCCCCAGGCGTACGCCGGCGCCGTGTACAGAGAATGGCTTGTCGATCGGGCAGAATTTCGGTCTGCACGAATAAATTACTAAATGAGCGATGTGCCAAGTCGGCGCTCAAGGGAGCCAACACCACCTCTGCATAACTGGTCAGCTCAATATGACGGGTGCGGGACGACAGGTTGGTAAGCGTCACACGGCGAATCTCAACATCGTCTTCAGGTGATACGCTGATCTCGGTATGCGCCTCAATCGCTTGATCGCGCCGCCGGTATTCCGCGCGTGCCTGTACAAAAATAGCTTCGTAGTAATCGGCTTTACGTGCGGTTGGCTGATACGCGGTTGACCAATAACGCCCAGTATCGCAATCACGTAAGTAAATGAAAGTGCCATAGCTATCGGCAGTCACGTCTTCGCGCCACCGGGTGACGGCCAGGTCACGCCAGCGGCTGTAACCGCCACCGCCATTGGTCGCCATGACATGGTAGCGGCCGTTAGATAACAACTGAACTTCAGGGATATGCGTGTTCGGGTCGGTAAACACGCGCATGATCGAACCGGCATCTACGATGGCCGGGCGCGCGGCGGCGTCTACTTCGGCGGCGTGTGGGTGCAACATTGCCGCTTTCTGCGGCACACGTTCTTGCAACAGTAATTCCGTAGCTTGTATGATTGGTGCAGACATGAACCGACGTTGCATTGGCTGGTTAAGCAATACATGCCCAAATGCCAAGAAGCTCATGCCTTGATGATGCGCCATGAATGACCGCACAATAGCGTGACTTTTACCTCGCGGCACCCGCGATGGCGTGTAATCAATCGACTCATAAAACCCATAGCTGCCGAGAAAACCTTTGGTAGCCAGCGTTTGTAAGTTACGGCAGGCTTCCCGCGGCATCACTGTCAGTGCCAATGCGCTCGCATAAGGCGCAATCACCAGATCTTCTCCCAAGCCGCGCTTGAAGCCTAACCCCGGCACACCAAATGCCCGATATTGATAGACTTGGCCGACATCGGTGGCGTTGTAGCAGGACTCGGAAATACCCCAAGGAATACCACGCTGTTTGCCGTATTCGATCTGGCGTGCCACCACGACTTTGTAGGTCTGATCCAATAAGGTATTGTCGTAACTCGGCATCATCAGCCGCGGCATGAGGTACTCGAACATCGAGCCACTCCATGAAATCAAACTCACATCACCGCCGTGACTGGTTAACAGTCGGCCAAGCGAGAACCAATGCTTCTGCGGGAGCTTCCCTTCTGCGATGAGCAGGAAACTGGCCAGACGCGCTTCTGACGCCAGCAGGTCGTAGCATGAGGGATCGCGACGGCGTTCGCCAACATCGTAACCGATACTCAGCAAATCGGTCGCAGTGTCGTAGAGGAACTCAACCTCCATCGCCGCCAGGTTCTCGCAACGGTCCACCAAATCGTCAATGATGATGAGTCGTTCCACCGCCTCTTTACAAGTGCTGGTTGCACAGTCGCTAGCTAACCACGCTTCGGTACCTACTCCGCTCTCTACCGCCGTTTCTCTGAGCAGGTTCTTATGCATGACCTGATTTTCCAGTATAACCAAGTTCTCCAATGTCGTAATATTGCTAAAATCCCACGGTTTAGGCACCAAAAACAGGAGGTCGTCTCGAAGTGCCTGTGCTTGCTGGTTGAATGCCTGCACCCAGTAATGCAGCTCGCCATTGATATCAATATCTACCGGCAGCGCTGCCAGCAGCTTTACGCCCGCACGGTGAATTTCATCCAGCAAGCTTGCGGCGGCGGTTACGCTCTGAGGCTGTGGTGTAAGCACAAGGGATTTGGTCGAGTGTGGTATAAGTGAGCGCAACGTATCTTGGAGCCATTTGATTCTTCTCACAAGCTCGGGCGGAGGTGAGGCCGGCATATGCTCAGCAAGTACTAACACGGTATCCTGCAGCCCTTGAAACGCGTTCAACGATAGAATCGGCCGATCTTTCAACTCAGCCAGCCCCGCTTGCAAGGTGAGTAAGCTCCCGGCCAAGTTACCGCTATCTACCGAAGAGACGTATTGCGGATGAAGCGGCAGCAACGTGCGCGTGTCGTACCAGTTATAAAAATGGCCGTGGTAACGCTCCAGCTTCTCCATGGTAGCCACGGTGTTCTCGGTAAGACGTAGTAATTCTCCGGCGGTGATATAGCCGAAATCGTACGCAGCCAAGTTGGCCAATAGCGACATGCCGATATTGGTCGGTGAGGTTCGCGAAGCAATGACCGGCGCCGGATACTCTTGAAAGTTGTCGGGTGGCAACCAGTTGTCCAGTGAACTGACAAAATGTGCGAAGAAGCGCCAGGTTCGCCGCGCCGCTGCCCGCAAGAAGATACGTTGATCATCTGTAATGTCTGGCTCCAAAGATCCCAGTGGCTTGCTGATCCACCAGGCGACGGCCGGCGATACCAGCCAAAGCAACAAAATGGGAGCACAGGCAAACAATTGCACCGATTGGCTAAACCCCAATACGAACAGCAAAACCACTGCCAGAACAGGCGCAATCCACATTTCTTTAAAAAATTCGGTTAAGGTATGGCGCGCGTTACGACTTGAATAAGCGGGCATATGCCAGAGCAGCAATCCGCGGCGGGTGTACAGCATACGCACGCCGGAATTTAGAATCGCATCCAGGCAAATCAAGGCATCATAAGGCAGCAAAGCCAAGGTCAGCAACGCGAGCACCATTGAACGACCGGCAGATTGACCGATGATAACGATATGCACTAGCCAATCATGTTCTTTAGGTTTACGGATAAGTTCAATCAATGCGCCTAGCAAGTTAGGCAACAGCACTATACCTAGCACCAATGTGATCCAGAACCATGCCGGAGCAGACGCTGATCCAGCCCTAGAACTCATTGACGCAGATATTGAGGACGTCAAACTGGATCCGAGCAGCCAACCACTTATCAGCAAAGCCAGTAACGATGGTGGTACAAGGCTGCGCCTAAGGTTGTCAAATATTTTCCACACGGACAAAGCGGTGAGCGGGTTAGGTTGCCGTCTGGACTTAGGTTGCCGACCGGAATCAGGTCCTGATACGGTTGGCAGTAACCAGCCAGTCAACTGCCAGTCACCACGTATCCAACGGTGTCGACGGCTGGCGTCAATCGTATAGCTTGCTGGATACTCTTCGATAAAATCAACATCGGTCACCAGCGCCGAACGCGCATAGGCGCTTTCCAGCAAATCATGACTGAGAATAACGTTTTCTGGAAAACGCCCATGCACGGCCTGACGAAATGCGTCTACATCGTAAATGCCCTTGCCGACGAACGAGCCCTCGCCGAACACATCCTGATACACATCCGATACCTCGCGTGTATAAGGATCAATGCCGGACTCTCCCGCGTAAAGCTTGGTAAACCATGACTGACCTGCACTGGCTAGGCTGACTGAGGCACGCGGTTGCAGTATTGCGTAACCGTCCACAATGCGTCCTTTGGCCGCATCGTACACTGGCCGGTTGAGCGGATGCGCCATGTTACCTATCAGGGTACGTGCCGTGTCACGCGGTAGTTGCGTGTCCGTATCCAAAGTGATCACATACTTGATTGAACTGAGGATAGAAACATCACCGACAATATCCGAGAAGGCGGTTTCCTCTCCTCCTTGTAATAAGGCATTGAACTGTTCAAGCTTGCCGCGCTTACGTTCATAGCCCATCCATACCTGCTCAAATGGATTCCACACCCGAGGCCGGTGAAACAGATAAAAAATGCACGGACGATCATTAATATAAGTGTTATTGATGGTATTGATGGCCGCCTGTGCATAGGCCCGCAGCGCTTCATCTTCAGCTAAGGTACACTCAGGCGCATCATGGAAATCCGTCAGCAACGCAAAGAACAGATTAGGATCACGATTGCCAAGATAGCGTATCTCCAGCGCTCTGATCAGATCATCAACATCTTGCCGCTTGCTGATTAAGGTTGGGACAATCACCATCGTACGGTGAGCCAATGGAATCCCTTGAGAAAAATCCAATCGAGGTAATATGCGCGGCGGAAAGACTAATGTAGCGAATAGATTGATTAGCGACACCGCTAACGCTGAAAAGCTGATAGCGCCTAGCGTCGCAAAGAACCAGAACCGCCAATCATTTAAAGCGAATCCACTAAAAAAATAAAACACCGCCAGCGTGACGAGAACCGTGAGCGACAGAATGGGCCCTAAATAAAGCATCAAGCTGTAAGGCTTACAGGCGCGGCTGATGCGCAGTTTCCATGATACGTGGTAGCCGATTGCTTGCTCCAATAGCAGCCGCCCATGACTAATTAAATAGTATCCGACATGTGCCGTACGGTCACTATGATCAGGACTACTCAACAACTGGGCAGCGTTCCTGGTGAGCAGCGTGGTTGCATGCTGGGCCAGCAGAATGGCCTGACTTGTCACCGCCAACTCACTCTGAAAAGACCCTCTCGCGAGGTCCTCGATAACATGACGGTAGCGGTCGCGCGTGGCAAAATCTTGAGTTGCGTACATGTCAGCGGGATCTTCTCGCAATTTTTGTTCAACCACACTGAGCGATTCGACGTAATTTCGCCAGTCCATTGCGCCGATGAAACGCAAACTACCAATACTGTTGGCAATGGATATTTGGTTGGTGGCAGAGGTACGGCTGGCCGACTCCGATAACTGTGTTGCGGTCACGCCTTGTTCTAGTAGCTTTTGCTCGACCCAGGTTTGGACGAAGGTCATCGCTGGACCATGAGCCTGAAGTTTTGCGTAAAACTCCTCAACAAACGGCGCAGTCAAAGGCACATCGGCATTGGCAAACTCCGCAAGCAACTGAATAAGCTGTTTAGGTTCATTTTCAGCCGTGGCGAGCATGCGGTCGGCCCATTCAATGGCGGTATTGCGCTCTTCACGCCGACACGCAATACTTAAACCAACGCGACGAAGATTTTCCAACAATGCCAGCTGCAACATGATGGGAAATGCCCACAATTCACCTAGTTTTAATGGTTCAACCGTCTGGTAAGCCGCAACAATTTGGGTGGTATTGTCGCCATCGACACGACCATCCATATGCGAGATTAACTCCAGCGCCAAATCATAAATACGAGGAAAACCCGCTGAGGCGCCATTTGCCAGCCGCGGCAACTGCCGGCTATAGCCGCGTGGCAGATGCCGGCGCGCCAGGCCGATTTGCTGTTCAATGAGGTAAAAGTTATCAAGCAACCACGTCTCTGCCGGCCTTAAACTTTGCCCGGGCGTCATCGCGGCCGTTACCACATCGTACGCCATCATCAGCACGCGCTCGTTATCTGCCAGCCTTGGTAGTAATCTATCCGGCCCCGGATGCGGGTCAATTTTATGCTGAACCGCCAACGTTATGGCGTGACGCTTCAGTTGTTCAATACTGAACAGCTCCGAACGCAACAACTCAGCATCGCGGCTTTTGAGAAAGGCATTCCGTGTGCGTGCAAAAAATCCTAAGGCCATGATATCGATGCTATTCCCCTGCTTAAATTCTCTGTAGTAAGTATGGTCCGCTCGGGTCATTTAATAATTGCCCGTATTAATGACCCGTATTTGCTGAACTGTTTTCTTATCCCCTGTTTTTCATGATTTGCATCTGCGCACAAAGTCGCAACGCCGTGCTCGGCGCCTGGAATAAATACGGCGTCAAACAATACCGAGCCATCGTTGGCAGACTTGCAATCCACCTTGGCAGGCTTGCTCCAGAATTAGTCAAATAGTCAGTGGCTAATCATCTGTATTTTGGCACTGGCTGTCTGTTCGTCAGCGTACGTAGCCAGACTAAAGTAGCCTCGAATTTGGTTACACCTATTGGTCATAAGTGCATGACCAAATACACATCTAGCGCGCAGTCAACCGTCCAACCTTCCTTAGTTAACGGGAAGATAAACATGGCCACCGAAGCAGATATTAAAATGTACACTTACATGAAAACTGACACCCGATTACAACAGAACGTGATGGCAGAATTGAAGTGGGATTCCTCAATCAACACCACAAAGAATGCGCTGCAATGGATAATCGATTGGCCAAAAGACGCCGTCAAGGTGATGGTAAAAAAACGGCTGGGTCACGCTGTAGGGCGAGGTGGAGTGGACCGTATCAAAAGCAAGATGCGGCAGTTGCGGTGCGTCACCTTAGGGGTGTTAGTGTCCACAAATAACCATCAAAGCCAAGGCGTCATTGAGTCCGGTTAAATCAGATTAAGGCCGCATCCAAACGGCACGCTAGCACGGAGGTACAACATATTTCAGTCGCAGTTTAGGCTGGTAATTTGACCTTAGCCGCTCAGGTTTTAAAGCACCTAAATTACTATCGTAGCCAACGCAATTAATATAATTGCCAGCGGAGCCAGGTAAACAAGATATTCCCATTTCCACTGAAACCGGGGATATAAGTAGATTGCACCGCTATTCGTTTATATTCAATTGAGGCCAGCGGAAGAATCACAGGAACTGGCAAATAATTCATATTCTCACGCGCTGTGAACCCAACGGTATATCCAGCACCGAGACGAAAGTCATTAGTAGGCCGCCACATTTTTTGAAAGCCATATCCAACAATAGGTTCTACCTTGCTATGAGAGTCTAAAAAAGCCATGCCGTACAAGGCATGCCAGTCGCCGTCTTCATCGAATCTGTATTTTCCCACGCCCAAACCCCAAGGCTGTTCATTATACGTTTCGATCTGTTCTGCACTATAGTAACTACGGTTGTGCCACATGCTTACAGGAATATACAGTTCGTAGTTTGGCGACTGCCATGTTTGAGATAAGGTATCTTGCACACGCGACAACATCCCTAACTGAGCAGACTCCTCTGCAAACGCAGTAGTTGAACTCAGTAACAGGGTGAATGTGATAAGGCCGTGCTTTAATTTCAGGTTATTTTTAACTTGCGGCATACAACAGTCCATCCTTGATTTATTTTTGATTGTTAATACTAAATCACTGTAAGCAGGATAAATATGTCACCCTGTTAATGGCAGTGCCGTAGATATGCGGCGCTCAAATTTCACCTCGCGCCTTACAATAATTAGAAACTTGAGTTTTCAGAGGTTCCATTTAATTTCACATTATTTGGTTTAAGATTTTTAACATTACGGGCTGTCACACGCCAGACCACATTACCCACGTCGTCTGCCACTAGCAACGCGCCCTGCTGATCAATCGCCACACCGACTGGCCGACCGTAAGCATCACCTTTATCACTCAGAAAGCCAGTTAACACATCAATTGGCGCGCCGGCAGGCTTGCCAATTGCGAACGGTACAAATATCACCTTATAGCCACTGTGTGGCCTGCGGTTCCATGAGCCATGCTGACCAATAAACATGCCATTGCTAAACGGTGCGGGCAATGCAGCACCAACGGAAGAGACTAACCCCAGCGAAGCGGTGTGTGATCCCAACGCGTAATCGGGCACAATCGCCTTATCCACTAAATCAGACGGTGTAGGCTGCACCCGCTTATCGACATGACGGCCATAATAGCTGTAAGGCCAGCCGTAAAAGCCACCGTCCTGCACCAAAGTCAAATAATCCGGTACGAGGTCATTGCCAATCTCGTCACGCTCATTGACCACCGTCCACAACGCGCCAGTGTTCGGCTCCCAAGCAAGGCCATTGGGGTTACGCAGGCCAGAAGCAAAGTTGCGGTGTGCGCCACTATGGATATCCACCTCCAAGATAGCGGCTCGCTCGGCCTCGACTGCCATGCCGTTTTCAGCCACATTGCTGTTTGAACCAACGGTGACATATAACTTGCTACCGTCTGCGCTCGCAATCAGGTTCTTAGTCCAATGGTGGTTAATGCGGCCTGCGGGCAAATCCACCAGCTTGCTGCCGGGAGCCGTGATGTGCAGGTCGCCGCGAGTATAAGGAAATTTTAGTACGGCATCAGAGTTGGCAACATAGAGATCGTTGCCTACCAGCGCCATGCCGAAAGGCGAATACAGGCCATCTAACAGCACCGAACGCACATCGGCTACGCCATCACCATTGGTATCACGCAATAGCGTAATGCGGTTAGCGCTAGGTACGCTAGCGCCGGCCTTCTTCATGACCAAACCCATGATCCAACCCCTGATGCCCTTGCGGTCATCAGGCTTAGGCGGAGCATTGGTCTCGGCCACCAGTACATCCCCGTTGGGCAACACATATAGCCATCGTGGATGGTCCAGGTCGCGCACAAATGCAGCCACACTCAGCTCCGGTGCAGCTAGCGGAGTAGCACCAGCTGACCAACCCTTAGCAGGAGCAATATTCAACGTCGGCAACAGCGTATGGTGTGGTGCTGGTAGTGTAGGTTTTGGCCCGATTCCAGCCGATATAGGGAGTTCAGTCACTTGGCTACAAGCAGCGAATGCTAAAAGTCCCGAAATAATCAATAAAACACTAAAATGCCGTGGCATTAACTTAATTGCACAACGGAAAATTGCTGTCATTTCGGGTCTTTCATCACGGCTCTGTTATTCCTACTCTTTGAATCTGTACTGTCAAATCAAATCTATCAAGCCAAGTCTTTCAAATCTTGCCCAATAACAACAACACAATCAGGATGATGACCACTAACCCTAATCCGCCGCTAGGGCCGTAACCCCAGCTTCTGCTGTGCGGCCAGCTTGGAAAAGCGCCAATCAGCATTAAAATCAAAACAATCAATAATATGGTTCCTAAGCTCATGGTGCTCTCCTTAAAGTCGTAAATGAATTTAGTTTGCTGGCGCTGGATTCGCTGGTGGTACAACGACTACCGTAGTGCCGTCACCAGTCTTCCCGGTTTCACCCTTGGCGCCTTCATTACCTTGAGTGCCTTGGTTACCAACATTCCCTTTGTTGCCTTCATTACCTTGGGTACCCATATCGCCGGTTTTACCAGTTTCACCGGTTGCACCAGTCGGTCCGGGCACGGCAACCTTATCGGCCGGTACGTTAACTACGGTGGGTTTATCACAAGCAGTAAGGCTGAGCGCGGCAAATAGCGCTGATATCAATATTGAGCGGTTCATAAGAAATCCTTTGTTTAAATATAAAATAATTGAACGGACGTTTTCAAAGCGTTCATGAATGAACTAGTGCGATTCAAGTGGTCGCATTAGGCATGGGTGGAGCATAAAGGTATACCGTGCATTGTTCTGTGCGCTGGCGAACACTAAAGAAAATTTTGCTCGAGTTTTTTTACTATAGTTAAACTTGTTAACGCATAGCCTTCGGTTTAGCTGCGCCGCGCTGCATTAAGTCTTGACAGCCAGTGGCGCGGTGTTGGGCTTCTTTGACGTCGCCAGAATCGAGTAATGGAATCAACGCGGCTAACGGATTGAGTATCGCCAAAAAGAATGACGTCGCCAGCTTTATACCTATAGGCCGCTTCTCCAGTGACACTGCAGGCTTGGCGAAGCTACCGCGTACCCTCAAAGGCGAACGCAAAGTGAGTGGACTAAAGTCTTTGGGCATGACCACGACGCGTAAATTGAGCGCCTCAGTAGCCATCGAGATTGATCCGTCGACCCATACCACAGAGTCCTCGGTGTCCAGCACCATTACACGGGGGCGGAGCACGCCGCCTTCTGCGACTAAATCAGCCACCGCACATTGCACCGGCAAAGCATCGTCGCCCTTGAACATCACGCCCATGGCTTGCGCCAAATCTAGACCAGCTACTTCGATAGCTAAATGTGATATGGCGCCATCGCGTAACTCACTACGAACATTGCCTTTCAAACTAGCCAATATTTCTGCGGTGGATCGCCCTTGCCCTGTCAGCGTCGCCCGCCCGTTTAACCTACCCGATATATAAGGTGGCAAATCATCTTTGCGTATCTGATGGATCCAACGTTCAAGCCGCACACCATCCCAACGCAACTTCGCATCCCACAAAGCTTTGGCACCGCGTCCATCCAGGCTCAAATCACCCTTCAATGTTCCTTGAGCCGTGCGCGCATCAAGGTCTTGCAATGTCAAGACGCCGTCTTTCAACTGTAGATGGCCGCGCAACGGGCGTAGTGGTGCCAAAAAACTGGTGTTTAAGTCAGCATATTGAATATCAATCAACACATCAGCATCCATGGCGCGCAACGCTGCCAAGTCAAACGGACGGTCCGGCAATACCTTGCTTCGTTTTGTTGTAGATGGCACCGTACCAAACGCGGGGCCTAGATCTGTTAATAACAGCCGAGCACCACCAAGCTGGCCCGAAAGTAAAGGTACGCTACGACCTGCCTCATAAACAAAAGTACCATTCAGGTGGCTGGCACCTAAATCAAGATTGTTAACTTGTACGCGCCAAGTGCTGCCCTGTTTGTTAATGACGCCGCCAGCGGTAAATTCAGCCGTGGTCGGTAGCGTTACGCCCAACAAATCCCCGACAGCCCCCAGCGATGGTCCTTTTAAGTCAAAACGCCCGACAAAATTAGTCATGTGCAGCACATCTGCCGTACCGCCTTTAAAGGCTAGTGTTGCGCGACCTACTTTGGCGTTGAAAATTAACGTAACAGGTACGGTCAGCGTCTTGTTAAGCTGCACCTTGTCGGCAATCTCGGGTAATGTTCCAGAGGAAGTCAGCTCAATCTTTAATGGTAGTTTTCGGTAATAGCCAGTGGCATTGGCTTGTGTAGCTAACTTACGCTCATTGTTAATAAACGAAAAGTTAGCATTAATATCCGTGTCTAATGGCACATCGCTGTAATGCAGTTCACCTTTAGTGACCTGCAAGCTGCCAAAAGAAGGCAATGCCATTAACTGGCCGGCTGGTGCAGGTTTAGTACCAAATTGCCAGGATGCGCGACCATCTGCCAGCCGCTCCAAGTGACTGTCCAGCGCCGTTGCCTGTAGTCGTTGGATTCTAAGTGGTTGCGCGTGATAGGCGCGCCACAAATCTATGTAACGCAACTCAAGTGTAACATCACGGGCTAGCAGCAGATATGGCGCTGAACTCCATGTTGGCGCTGCGATCTCAAGCTGTGCCGAATGCAGACGCAAACCGCCTATAAAACGGACGCCAAATACACTTATGGGAGCTTCATTTGTACGCGATTTATTTAAGCTTGATACTTTCGGGGCTGATAGTTTCGAATCAGTACTAGCGGAAAAGCGCACGCGGCGATCAAGTTTTTCCGACAGTATCCGCTCCAGCGGTGCAGCGAGAAATGGCCAAGCCAGCCATTCGCCTATCGCAACACCGATGACTAAAGCCAGCAACACGCCAGCGACAACCAATGGCCAGCGCCGCTGGTGGTTTAGCCGTGGCGCTGTAGCATTCATGCGATAACAATGCCAGATGGACTAATGATAGATGAATGGATGTTGCGCGAAGGGTTCGATAGCTCAACAAATGTATGATGATCATCAAAACCTAAAGGTTTGCTGGCAATCACTGAAGCGACCATGGCAAACATTCTAAACATCTTACCGTGCGGCACATCCCAACATTTAGCAGCGTATGGCACAAATTTCAGCAGTACAAGATTGGGTGATTCAGGCCCATCAGGAAACCATGGCCTAGCGAAGGCCGTCCACAAACGGCTAATATGTGCCTGATCTGTACTAATTTCACCACAACCCGAAAGCGATACATAAGTGCCGCGAAACTCGTCCATAAAGCTCAAGTTGGCAGCGCGCAAGTGACCGATCCTGTCAAAGCGTAAATCGGTCAAGAACCAGAGTGCTCCTTTACTGTCCATTTCCAGCGGGGACATCGGCCTACTCGCCATTGCGCCACCAGCATCAGGACTGATCAGCATACCAACTGGCATATCCTTGATTAACTTGCAAAACTTGGTCAGCTCTGCACTATTGCGGGTTTCTGTTTTCATATATGACTCCCTATACCAGCGCTTAATATCAATAGAATTAATGGCCGTATGGCAACACCTGCCGATGGAGCACGCCTAGAAACAGCACATGGCATTAGATTTGAATATGCTAGTAAATTATCAGGATCAGCATTTGCTAAGCTTTGCACATACCCAAGCTCATCGGCTGTTACTAGATTGGTAATGATCATGTTAAATCTCCTGAGGGTAAGTCAACAGATTATTGGGAGAGGAGATTGGTGTCTGTGTGTCAGCGAACATAAGACTAATTAACTGCCACTTCAGATGACAAACGGACTGACTTAAAAATTGGTTGATTAAGATTGAATGATAGTGAATAGATAATTCTGTTCGTTACCGTACAGACAATAAATAAAACCTGCCCGTAACATGCTAGATGTCAACCGACAGTATTAACCAATAAAGAATTTTGATTACTTAAAGGAACTACCATGAATAAATTTACCTGTAGTATTTTAGCCGCCGCGTTGTCTTTAAGCGCTTATTCTGTTTCGGCAGCAACCACCACGACTAACACAGATGATGCCAGTGCTATAGGCACAGCTGCTACGCCACAGATCGCACAACAATCTAAAACTACCGACAGCGTACCAAGCCATAAAAGGATGTCGCATAAGAGTCGCATGCATAAAAGTAATGCAGAAATGAAAATGATGGATACCAATGGTGATGGCATGATATCCAAAGAGGAATACATGGCTTATCACGAACAAATGTTCGACAAAATGAAACAGACCGATGGTATGGTTAACATGAATGATATGCATACCGGGATGCGTAGCGGCTCTAATAGAAACTCCATGAACAACAAGCCTATTGGCACAACTACTGGTGTTAGCAATAACGGCAGTGTTGATGATACTAAAGACGGCCCAGTTAACGGCACACATAGCGGTACTAACTAATGGCAGCAGTCATCATGGCCGCACTAAAGTATCCTGGCATTAAGGGTACCCTAGCACTGAGGTATCCTATAAGTGGTTAATTTCAAGCGCGTGAACCTGCAACACATTATTTGTTGAACACTACAAATGATGTAGTTGCAATTTGATTTAACTCCATGTTTGCAAAAGCCTGCGTTAGCAGTTTTGATGGTGTTGCCGTGCTAACAATGCCAACCCTTTGAAGCCGCCTCTCACGCGTCTATGATCACTTTCAGCGCCTTGGTATCGGCAGCATTGCTAAAGGTATCATAGGCCTTTATTATTTGAGCTAGCTTAAAGTGATGTGTAATCAACCGCTTGGGGTCTATGCGTTTGGACTGCACGGTTTTGAGCAGCATCGGAATCGAAAATGTATCAACCAGACCGGTAGTAATCGTCACGTTGTGCGACCACAGCCGCTCCAAGTGAAGATCAACTTTGCAGCCGTGCACGCCGACATTAGCGATGGTGCCGCCAGCGGCTACGATTTCTTCGCAAAGCTTGAATGTGGCTGGAATACCGACCGCTTCTATAGCCGTATCCACGCCGCGCCCACCAGTTAGCTTCATTACCTGCTGTGCCACATTGCCATCAGCGCTATTTACAGTGGCTGTCGCACCGAATTTTTTACTCACTTTAAGCCGATTGTCGTCTAGGTCAATCATGATAATTTCAGAGGGCGAATAAAATTGCGCTGTAAGCAAAGCCGCAAGCCCAATCGGCCCTGAACCAACGATAGCAACGCTGGAGCCGACTTGAATTTTTCCGTTCAGCACGCCGCATTCAAAGCCAGTAGGCAGAATGTCACTCAGCATAACAAGCGCCTCTTCGTCTGCGTCATTGGGAACCGGATATAGGCTAGTATCAGCATGCGGGATTCGCACAAACTCCGCTTGCGTACCGTCAATGCGGTTGCCCAGTATCCATCCGCCAGTAGTGCAATGCGAATACATGCTCTTACGGCAAAATTCGCAACGGCCGCAGGCGCTGATGCAAGAAATCAACACCTTATCACCGGGTTTAAAAGTGGTAACGCCACTGCCCACAGCATCAACGACTCCCACGCCTTCATGGCCCAGGACTGTTCCCGGTTTACAGGTCGCAACGTCGCCTTTCAGGATGTGCAGATCAGTGCCGCAGATCGTCGTCTTAGTTATTTTGATAACAGCATCTGTGGGTGTTTTGATGGTTGGTTTGGGATGGTCTTCCAAAGCTTTATGTCCGGGGCCGTTGTATATAAGTGCCTTCATAGCAAGCTTTCCTTTGTAATGGATTTAATAGCAGGCATAACAATAAAATGGGTTTAGAAAGCATCATCACCGTCCGCAATTGCATCTTTGCGACAAGTATCGCCGTTATGCCGGCGCGTCAGCGGTGGCGACACGAACCAGCTTCTTATTCACGAACTCCTGAATACCCATGCTGGAAAGCTCGCGGCCGTAGCCGGAGTTGCCTATGC
>DIZU01000133.1:16041-16676 GCA_002429455.1 Methylotenera sp. UBA6020
GGAGTTGCCTATGCCGCCGAATGGTAGGTCAGGTGCCGTCCAAGTCGGCTGATTGATAAAAACCATGCCGGTTTCGATGCGGCTTGCTACCCGTTTGCCACGCGCAAGGTCTTGGGTAAAGACCGAGCCGCCCAAGCCAAATTCAGAATCGTTGGCGAGTGCCACCGCTTCATCCTCATTCTTGACTCTAAAGAAAAGTGCGACTGGGCCGAAGAACTCCTCTAGAAACGCCGGGTTGTCGGGCTTGATACTGCTAAGTATCGTTGGCTGCATAAAAGAACCGGGGCGATCAATGCGTTTACCACCCATCACCAGCTTAGCGCCATTGACGACAGCCTGATCTACTTGGCCTAGCAGCTGTACCAGTGCGGCTTCTGTGGATAGCGGCCCGAGCGTAGTTGCTTCATCCATCGGGTCGCCAGGCTCAAACGCAGCCAGCGCCGCGCTGAATTTTTCAAGAAAGCGATCAGCCAGCGCTTCGACAACAATAAAACGCTTGGCGGCGACGCAGCACTGCCCCATATTATTCATCTTGCCCCATATCGCCCATTTCACGGTTTTGTCTAGATCGGCATCTTCGAGTACGATGAAGGCATCACTACCTCCCAACTCCATGGTAGATTTTTTGAGATTTT
>DIZU01000133.1:16898-19620 GCA_002429455.1 Methylotenera sp. UBA6020
GCAACAATTTTTCCGGCTTCCACGCTACCGGTCAACGCCACCCCCTTAATGCGCGGGTCGTCAATCACCTGGTTTACCTGATCGTGCGAAATCAGCAGATTGGTATAAGCGCCAGCAGGCGCGCCTGCATCCCGCCACAGTTGCTCAAAGGCAATGGCGCATTGCGGCACGCAACCGGCGTGCTTTACCATCACGACATTGCCGGCCATCAGGTTGGGTGCGGCAAAGCGCGCAAGCTGATAGTAAGGAAAATTCCAAGGCTGCACACCGAAAAGCACACCGATCGGGCTACTTTCAACCACGGCTTCACCAGAATCCGGGTTGAGTTTTTCCGGCGCGAGAAAGGCCTCAGCATGCTTGGCGTAGTAATCGATGATATCCGCGCTGAGCATCACTTCGCCTCGTGCCTCATTTATACGCTTACCCATTTCAAACGTCATCGGCCGCGCAAACTCATCCACATCCAAACGCATGATGGCAGCAGCATTTTTTGCAATTTCTGCCCGTTCGTTAAAAGTAGTATGGCGCCAAGTCTTAAAGCAGTGATGAGCCGCCTTTATCGCCTTGTCCAGTTGTTTATCGGTCTGTTCCTCAAATGTTTTTAAGATTTTGCCGTCATACGGGTTAACGCTTTGGTAGGCCATGGCTTTGTCTTCTTTCAAAGTGATTGCATTGTTAATGATGCTTTTGATTGCATTCGCTATTGGCTGAATTTTCAAAAGGATCAATATGCACTCTGTAAAATTGAGGGTCTGTTCGTTGCCGTACAGACTATTTGACATAACTTGACTTAACCTTAAGATAATTAAAACACATACCAAATTTGGACAGTGCTAAAGTTTAGCGAAAGAAATGCATGCAACTTTTTAAGCTAGAACAAAGCAAGGCAATGTATTACGCCGACTTTGCGCTATATAGCACGGCTGTGTTGGCGTTGGCGGCTTTTTTACTGATGGCTGGTCCGCGCCAGCAATGGCTGGAAACAGTAGTGTTCGTGTTGTTCGGCTTAGTCAGCTGGACCGCCATCGAATATATTCTGCACCGCTTTATACTGCACGGTTTGCAGCCATTCAAGCGCTGGCATGCAGAACACCATCGGCGACCAAAAGCGCTGATCTGCGCACCCACTATATTGAGTGCAACACTGCTGGTCATGCTGGTCTTTGTGCCCGGACTATTCTTGGCTGGGTTTTGGGGTGCCTGTGCACTCACACTGGGCGTGATAACAGGCTACCTGGTCTATACGATTACGCACCACGCTATTCACCATTGGCATACCGACATAGCTTGGCTCAAGCAGCGCAAACGCTGGCATGCATTGCATCACAACGCCAGCGGACAGCAGGGTTGCTATGGCGTGACTAGTGCATTCTGGGATTATGTATTCGCCAGCGCTTATCAAACTACTCAAAAATCAACTTACCAGGCAACGCTACAAGCGACTAATCAGGCAACTATCCAAAAAAATAATCGTAAAACTTTGCATGCGAAAAATATGTCATCCAGCGTGCAGTCTAAAACGGAAGCTGACTTCACTTAAGTAAGAAAGACTGCCTCTAAACTGGCTGAGCACTAGCAGCACTACCCGGGCTATTTAGCCAAACAAACGACATTAACGAAAGGAACATCATGAGCAAAATCGCCATCATCTACCATTCCATTTATGGCCACACAAAACTTCAGGCCGAAGCCGTATTTCGCGGCGCGCAGAGTGTACCGACGATCACCGCAAAGCTCTATACAGCGGAAGAAGCGACTGCCAGCCTAGACGAACTGGACAGCGCGGATGCCATTATTTTAGGCTGCCCGACCTATATGGGCAGCATGTCGGCCGGCATGAAGGTTTTCGTTGAGGCCGCCTCCAAGAAATGGTTCACCCTCGCCTGGAAAAACAAAATAGCCGGTGCTTTCACCAACTCCTCATCATTTTCTGGCGACAAGCTCAATACGCTGATTGGACTTGTCATCAACGCCATGCAACACGGAATGATTTTTGTCGGTCTTGGCATGATGCCGTCGGCCAACAAACCTGAAGAGATGAATCAGAATACCGGACCTGGACCAAGCGCTCATAACCGCGTCGGCTCGTTCATAGGACCAATGTCGGCTAGTTTCCAGGTCAATGCGCCTGATGCTCCATTCCAGGGCGATCTTGAAACAGCTGAATTATATGGCCGACGGGTTGCAGAAATCACACTGCAATTTGTCCGTGGTAAAAACGTCTAATAGTGCACGGTTTTACTAAGCAGCCTAGTTATCTATCTGAAAGTTGTCTATCTAAAAGTTGTCGCAATCTAAAATTGGACAAGAATGGTCAATATACTTTCTGAAGGAATCTACCCATGTCACAACACTCCTTATCCATTTCAGATGAAATGAGCAATTTGCCTCTAAGCAACACCGTCAATCGCAGAATCGTCTTAAATTCGCGCCCGATAGGTGTCCCAAGCGCCGAAAACTTTCGCTTGGACTATGGCGTTGTTCCCGTGCCTTCCGCAGGTCAGGTGCTATTGCGCACCCTATATCTTTCGCTTGACCCGTACATGCGTGGCCGTATGAGCGATGCGCCGTCATACGCCCCGCCAGTGGCGGTGGGTGACGTAATGGTGGGCGGCACTGTGTCACGAGTAGAAGCCTCACAAAATCTTGACTACCAGCTAGGCGATTTGGTGCTTAGTACCAACGGCTGGCAAGAATACGCACTTTCTGATGGCACAGGCCT
>DIZU01000133.1:19777-20313 GCA_002429455.1 Methylotenera sp. UBA6020
GCAGTCGGCCAGATCGCCAAGATCAAGGGTTGCCGTGTAGTTGGCATTGCCGGTGGTGCAGAAAAGTGTCGCTATGTGACTGAGGCGTTAGGCTTTGATGCCTGTATTGATCACCATCTTATTAAAAACGGTAGTGGAGACTTTGCCAAGCAGCTGGCAACCGCATGTGCAAAAGGCATTGATGTATATTTTGAAAGTGTCGGTGGCAAAGTGTTCGATGCCGTATTGCCGCTGCTTAATGCACATGCGCGCGTGCCAGTGTGCGGAAAAATCGCTAACTATAACGATACCAGCCTGCCACAAGGGCCAGACCGTCTAGGTCTGCTGACTAGCCTGTTGCTAATCAAACGCATCAGGATGCAGGGTTTCATCATCTTTGACGATTATGGGGATCGCTACGGCGAGTTCTTTAGTCAGATGAGCGCATGGCTCAAAGAAGGCAAGATCAAATACCGCGAAGACATCATTTTTGGCCTGGAAAATTCCCCACAAGCGTTCATTGGCTTGCTTGAAGGTAAAAACTTCGGCAAGCTGGT
>DIZU01000166.1:0-540 GCA_002429455.1 Methylotenera sp. UBA6020
GATTTATGCGTTTTATACCACCAATTTTGTGGGACTTTGTCATGAAAAAAGCACCGCATAAAAAACGCTTGGATTGGGATTGGCTCTAAAGGAAACAGCTAACTAAATTGGCTGGCTGTTTCTCCTTAATGACACTTGATTAAGTATTATCGTGAAATCGGCTTATAACGAATCCGCTTCGGCTTAGCCCCTTTGTCGCCGAACTTGCCACAGTTTTTGTGGCTTAGTTTCGGCGGGCATGCCCCTTGCGGGTACAGAAGGCTTTCGGATTTAACTTATAAATCCTTCAAACTAACGGGTAATCGGCTTGTATCTAATCCGCTTCGGTTTCGCACCTTCTTCACCCAAGCGTTTACGCTTATCCGCTTCGTATTCTTGATAGTTGCCGTTAAAGAACGTCCATTGCGAATCACCCTCAGCCGCCAGAATATGTGTGGCGATACGATCCAGAAACCAGCGATCATGTGAAATCACCAGTATGCAACCGGCAAACTCCAGCAGCGCGTCTTCCAGCGCGCGTAAGGTTTCCACATCCAGATC
>DIZU01000166.1:687-7141 GCA_002429455.1 Methylotenera sp. UBA6020
GTTTTAGCATCACTTAGCGCATCGCGACTTTGGTCCACATACGCCATCTTGACGGTTGAGCCGATCTTTACCTCGCCACTATCTGGCTGCTCTTTACCGGTAATCATTTTGAACAGCGTTGATTTACCCGCGCCGTTCGGACCAATAATGCCGACAATCGCACCGGCAGGTACACTAAAGCTCAAGTTATCAATCAACAAGCGATCTTTAAAAGCTTTGCTCACGCCGTTGAACTCAATGACCTGATCGCCTAGCCGCTCCCCGGCAGGAATGAAAATCTCCTGCGTTTCGTTACGTTTTTGGTATTCTGCACTGGCTAATTCTTCATAGCGGGCAATACGCGACTTGCTCTTGGCTTGGCGGGCTTTCGGGTTCTGGCGCACCCATTCCAGCTCGGTGCTCAGTGCTTTACGACGTGATGACTCTTGCGATTCTTCAAGTGCTAAACGGGCTTGTTTTTGCTCTAACCAACTAGAGTAATTGCCTTTCCATGGAATGCCATGGCCGCGATCCAGCTCTAAAATCCATTCCGCCGCATTATCTAAAAAGTAACGATCATGCGTCACAGCCACAACCGTACCGGGGAAGCGCACTAAATATTGCTCTAGCCATTCAACTGACTCTGCATCCAAATGGTTGGTAGGCTCATCTAAAAGCAGCATATCCGGCTTAGAGAGCAATAGTTTACACAATGCCACACGGCGTTTTTCACCACCTGAAAGTTGCCCGATTTTCGCATCCCAAGGTGGTAAACGTAGCGCATCTGCAGCAATTTCTAACTGCGTGGTTAAATCAGCACCGCTGGCTGCAATAATATTCTCGTATTTGGCTTGTTCTTCAGCCAGCTTGTCAAAGTCAGCGTCCGGCTCAGCATAAGCGGCATAAACGGCCTCTAACTTGGCTTGCGCTTGCATTACCTCGCCCATGCCAGACTCAACCTCTTCACGCACGGTTTTTTCAGGGTCTAGCTGCGGCTCTTGCGGCAAATAACCGATTGAAAGGTTAGGCTGATGTTGCACTTCACCCTCGAACTCTTTATCCACGCCCGCCATAATGCGTAACACGGTAGACTTCCCCGAACCGTTCAAGCCCAGCAAACCAATTTTGGCACCGGGGAAGAAGGACAGCGAAATATCTTTGATAATCTGTTTTTTCGGGGGAACAATCTTGCTCACGTGGAGCATAGACATTACATATTGAGCCATGATGCAGTTTCAGTGAAATTGAAAGAATGAAAGCTTAACAGAAAGCTTGCCTGCCCACTACCTGAGCCATACTTGCCTATTACCTGCTTATGGCTACAGGCTCTTAGCCGCCTTGCCCTTTACGGATGGATACAACGAAAATAAGGCAAGAGTAATGTTTGGTATAATGCTCTTTAGTTATTCGCTCTACGCTCTTTCTAAAACCACCAAAGAAACCACTTCATGCAAACCGTAGAATTTAATCTTAATACTGAATATGTCGAGCTATGCAACTTACTCAAGCTTGTTGGCTTGGCTGATAGCGGTGGGCGAGGCAAGACCATGGTGGCTGAAGGCTTGGTCAGTGTTGATGGGCATATTGAGTATCGTAAAACGGCAAAAATCCGGATTGGTCAGATTGTGCAATGCCAAGACATCACTATTCATATATTGGCAAACAATAGCAACCAAGCAGACGTTCAATAACGATGGCGATCAAATCAACCATTTATAAAGTCGATCTGCAAATTTCGGATATGGATCGCAATTATTATCAACAACATAGCCTTACGCTAGCTAAGCACCCATCAGAAACCGATGAACGCTTAATGGTCAGGTTAATCGCATTCTCGCTCTATGCGAATGAAGCGCTTATCTTCGGTAAGGGGCTTAGCGATGATGAAGAGCCAGACTTGTGGCAAAAAGACCTAACTGGCGCAATCGAACTGTGGATGGACGTAGGCTTACCCAGCGAGCGGGACATTCGTAAAGCCTGCGGGCGTGCCAGGCAAGTCGTGGTGGTGCTGTACGGCGGTCGGGCGGCTGATATGTGGTGGAGTCAGAACAGCAAGCCGCTGTTAAAAACCAGCAACCTCACCATTATCAATTTACCCAGCACGGAGGAGTTAACAAGCATTGCGTTACGCAATATGAGTGTCAGTTGCACTATTCAAGATAGTCAAATCTTCGTTAGCCATGATGCGGGTAGTTTTGACATCACGCCGGTTATTCTAAAAGAGCGCAATCATAAGGGTATGAACTAGGCTCTATTATTCCAGTAATCACTGGATGATAAGCACATCGGGACGACGGGGGATTTCCGAGCCGCCCGATTAAACACCCATCGTTTCGACCCACGCCAATGCCGAGATATGGCATTCATTGACCTTGATAGCATCAAATTGCAGCAATTCAGCCAGCTCAAGAATCCGCTGGCTGTTTGCATCTTCACAAGCCTCGGTTAACTGCAAGAAAGGGCCATAAATGCCTTCACGGGTAAGCAGCGCTTCGCTTACGGTTTCTGGCAATTGGATTTTTTCTAGCACTTTATCCATCGGCATTTTCAGTATTGCATCCAGTAATGAAAACACGCCAACAATAAACAGGTTATCGCGGTCTTTTTTATCAAAATAACTTTCGCCCAACAGTTCGGCCAGCCGGCCGCGCGTGATCGAGGTTTTCATCAGCGCTGGTGGTGTAGTGTTTTCCCCGGCGGTGACCATTAACAAAGTAAGCCAGCGATAAAGCTGCTTCATACCTAGAATCGTCAAGGCATGATGAATAGATTGAATCTCACACGAGAGCCCGAAGCCCACTGAGTTGATGTAGCGTAGCAGCTTGAATGATAAAGCAGCATCTCGCTTGAACCCAGCTTCAATGGCTTTATTATCGGCATCCTGGCTGACCATGTTCAGGATATTCAATACGCTTTCAAATGAAGGGTTGATGACTTTAGCCGTAAAGGTCTCGGGACGGGCAAAATAAAATCCCTGGAACAGCTTAAAGCCGATGTTCTTGCAGGCTTCGAACTGTTCAACAGTTTCAATTTTTTCGGCAATGATTTTTACCGAAGGCGCATTAAATTGATTAAAAAACTTTGCCGCTTCAGCAGCGTTGATGCTCTGAATATCAATCTTGATAAAATCGGCACACTGCACTAAGGGTAGCGATTCAGCATTTAATTGTGGATTATCCAAAGAAATCTTGTAACCTTGGCTGCGTAACGTCTGGCAGCGTTCCACAACAACAGCATCAGGTGTAACAGAGCGTAATATCTCGAGCACGGTACGTTTAGGCGGCATCAACTCCAGGAAGTCGCTCTTCAGCATCATTTCATTCACGTTGATAAATGCCAGCTTGTCACCCAACAGCCACTGGGCATCCATCTCGCCCATGACGTTCATTAGTACACTGGAATAGGCCTTGAGATTATCTTCAAACACCGCACTTTGGGCATCTGCACTATGCCTGAAGAAAAGTTCATAACCGATGATTTGCTGCTTTACATCCATGATGGGCTGACGCCCGATAAATGCTTGTTCTTCCATTTTTATCCAATTCGCAGAGTTCACTATCACTCTATTAATCAACCCATTGTTGGGCCAAGGCTAATCCTACCGTGGATTTAACATTAAAGTGCAAATCTGAGTTCATTATAAACTGAGCAAGTGAAATAGCCCATAGTGTTATTACCAGTGGTACTCTTCACCTCCCCAACTTCTACCAAATAAAGTCCACCTTGCCGAAATCGCGAATGGGGGCTATGCTTATGCTCCATAAGTGTGAGTCCGCGAACAGGTAGCAAATTATTTTAAAAACTACATAAAATCAATTTGCTATTTAGTCCTACCAAATTGGATAGGGGGAAAATCTAACATGAGAATAAAAAGCACAGGTCTTACATCAACCACAGTTCGATTGCGGAATTCTAACTCTATGAGGAGAGCCGTCATCATCGCGGGAATAACGCTGTGTGCTACAACAGCTGCCATAGCGTTCGCCGCCGATGACTCGGTAGTGCTTACTCAACCATCAGCAAGCATTGAATTGGTTGAAGCTTCACCAGAGCCATCTACTACCAATACAAAAATAGACTTTTCATCCGATATAAAGGCGAACAAAAGTTATCTAATCCCAGCCGCCGAAATTGTCGGCTTTGATTTCCTGTTAAATCAGTTTAATCGCCACTTCAGCGGCGTTTCAGATTACGACTCAAACTTATCTACTATCCGGCACAACCTAAGTAGTAGTTGGAACGTCGATAGGGATGCTTTCAAGATTAACCAGCTAGGCCATCCCTATCAGGGCTCGATGTACCATGGTTTTGCCAGATCAGCCGGCCTTAATTATTGGGAATCATTAGGTTATGATTTGGCAGGAAGCGCCTTCTGGGAAATAGCCGGAGAAAAAGTGCCTCCGTCCAAAAACGATATGATCTCGACCGGCTTTGGTGGCTCTTTTCTTGGCGAGTCACTGTTCAGAATGTCGAATATTGTGCTTGAGAAAGGTGGCAGCACTCCCAGCTTTTGGCATGAGCTAGGTGCGGCAGCAATCTCACCTGCAACTGGATTTAATCGTTATGCATTTGAGGATAGATTCGATGCAATCTTCGCACGAAATGATGCCGCCTATTACAGCCGCCTTCAGGTTGGCATAGCGAATACTGTAAAAGGCGATCCAGGTACCTCAGCCGAACTTAAACGCAACGATGCTCAAGTAGACTTTGCCATGGATTATGGGCTACCGGGACAGCCGGGCTACTCCTATACACGTCCTTTTGATTATTTCGTGTTTCAAAGTACAGCTTCAAGCGCTAACGTGTTTGAAAATGTGATGACGCGCGGTTTACTTTTTGGAGCCGACTATCAAGTCGGGGAAAACTACCGAGGATTGTGGGGGCTATATGGCAGTTATGATTATATTTCTCCGCAAACTTTCCGTGTATCCAGCACGGCAGTGTCGCTGGGGACAACCGGGCAGTTATGGCTAAGCGAGTCAGTAGCACTTCAAGCTTCGATTCTAGGCGGTCTCGGCTATGCTGCTGTTGGAACCGTTAATGGTAAGAATGAACAGGATTATCATTACGGGGTCGCACCACAAGGTCTAATGGCTTTACGCTTGATTTTGGGTCACAAAGCGTCTATTGACTTCACCGGCCGAGAATATTTTGTCAGTGACATTAACAACACAAGCCGAGGTGGCCACGACAACATCGTCCGTTCGGATCTTGCCTTCACTTACCGCGTCTATAATAAACACGCGATTTCGTTAAAGTATCAATGGAACCAGCGTGATGCGACTTACCCTGATCTTGGGAACAGAAAACAGACCACGGGTACGCTAGGAATCTTCTATACATTCCTAGGCCACGACGGCTTTGGCGCGATAGACTGGCGCTAATAACTTAAACCTTCCATTGTGCAAAGCTTTAACCCCCTACTGCCATGCCGAGCAACGCAAACAAATCGGGGGTATTCGGCAAGGACTGTTTGAGCGAAGCGAGTTCCGCAGCAGCCTGATTTGTTGAGTAGCATAGGGAAGCCGAAGGCCATGGCAGGGGGTGTCGTTTACTTTGGTTACTTTCTTTTGGACAAGCAAAAGAAAGTAACTTGCTGTCGGGCAATCCCCGACATTTATTCACTTAAAATCCCAACACCTTTCTTAATACTAGAGGCAAAGGCAACTTCAAAGATTTTGGTTTTGCAACATACTTTCCATCAATTGTTTTACTAATAGTGACTAAGTAATCATCTCTCACGACGCTATCTTGTAGTTCCAGGGTACCTCTTGCATGACCAACTCCACCCCCAGCAAAACATCCCCCTAAATCTTAATTGACTATTCTGTAAGGGCGGTGGCGATAAAGTGAGATATTCCTTACCCTTACTTTTTAAGTAAACACTGTCCCAGGACTTTCGGGCTTCTACATCAAACGTCAGCCATGCAAATTCCTGAGCGAACTTGTTGGATAGCGATCTAATCGGCATTTCTTTAGTGAATTCCAAATGCAGTTCTTTTCTGAATCCGGGCAGTTCGGGCCTATGGAGCAATGACAATGCAGATGGACGCATCAATGCATTGGCCAATGTCCGATTATGCAAAAATAGATATCGAATCAGCTCAATCGTAGGAATATAAATCTCAGTATCTTGAGTTGTATAATGTAATAAACGTTGTATAGCGGCAGCCAATGCAAAAATTGGCGTGGCAATTTCTGAATATTATCCAAAGCTCGCGCTGAGCCTTTTGATTGGCAGTGCGACAGCCATATCAGGAGGAAATCTATTTAGCAGTGCCGCAAACCAAGCAGCTGGAGTTGTGGGCTTGCGCTGGCGCCTTTTTGATTTTGCACGCATTGATGCACAAATTGATCAAGCAAAAGGCCAAGAAGCCGAAGCTTTGGCCGCATATCGACAAGCAACACTTCGTGCGACCGAGGATGTGGAGAATGCCATCTCTGCTTTAGTCAAACGTGAAGAGCAGACAGAAGC
>DIZU01000166.1:7280-7868 GCA_002429455.1 Methylotenera sp. UBA6020
CAATCGCTTAATCGAATCTGAATTTGTGCAACGTAATTTATATTAAGCATACAATGAATATATGGAATCAAATAAGATTTGGAAACTTACACTAATTGACCCAGAAGATGGCTCAGGCGATGCTTTGGTTGAACTTCCTGATGAGCTTCTAGCTGAAGTTGGATGGGTTGAAGGTGAATTGCTTGAAATTGAGCAAGTTGAAAAGTGCATCGTCATAAAAAAACATGACCCTAATTCATCCTACTTAACCATAAAAAAGACCTCACAATGAAAGTCTTTAACACGCCGGTCATTTCGATGACCGTATTCGGCCTTGAATTCAACCGGTCGATGCAACTGATTGGGCAAATCTTTCTCTGTCGCCTAAGTTGTCTCAGGAACAGTCAATCCCAATCCCCTTAATAAATATCAAATAAAATTATAGATTACACCCGTAATATATAATTGACATCCTATAAATTAACTTATATATTAAGATTACGTTCATAATCTTAATGACGTTAAAGATATAAAACTAATTTAAAGGATATAAAAATGAAATTAAAACATTTAATCGCGGGTATAGCATTGGTAACATCAGGCGTAAGC
>DIZU01000166.1:7958-12579 GCA_002429455.1 Methylotenera sp. UBA6020
GGGCGTAAGCATTCAAGCGAATGCTTTTGATAGCCTGCCAGTACTAAACCTTGAAACAGCGCAAAAAATTGCCGCTGGTTGCCAAGCTAAAGCTGTAAAAGAAGGTTGGAAAATGAGCATCACGGTTGTTGATGCTGGTGCAAACCCGATCTACTTCGAACGTATGAATGGTGCTTATATTGGTTCAGCAGAACTCTCAAAATTAAAAGCAGTAAATTCAGCTGGTATGCAAATGCCTACAAGCGTTTTAGAAGACTTTTCATTTGGTAAAGATAAAAAAGGTGGTCCAGCGCCAGGCTTGGCAAACTTACCTGGATTTGTAACATTAGCAGGCGGCATTCCATTTAACGCAGGTAAAGATTTTTTAGGTGCTGTTGGAGTGAGTGGTGAGATGCCTGATCAGGATGCTGCATGTGCACAAGCAGGCCTTGATGCCGTTAAATCTCTTTTAAAATAATCAAGATCAAGAGGCAAATTAAGTGAATATCAAACCATTACTCATCCCTACTTTTGTAGCCCTTACGCTTGTTGGATGCGGAGAATCAGCTAAGAATGATATTTCAGCTGGCATAGGTGAAAGTATCACGCTTCCTTCACCAGTCCAAACTACTATTCCAACTGTTCATGTCGCTAAAGCTATCGGCTGGACTGCAGATGGTAAACCGCTAGCAGCTTCCGAGTTATCGGTTAAAGCTTTCGCCAAATCTTTAGTCCACCCACGCTGGCTTTACCAATTGCCAAACGGGGACATTCTTGTAGCTGAGAGTAATTTTATGATGCAAGGTCTCGACGGAAGTATCAAGGGATGGTTTGCTAAACACTTTCTAACAAAAGCGGGGGCTATTGGCGAAAGCCCTAATCGCATTAGTCTACTTCGCGATACCGATGGAGATGGTGTGGCAGACGTTAAATCCACATTCTTAGCTGGTCTTTACTCTCCATTTGGTATGGCGCTGATTGGTAATACATTTTATGTAGCCAATGCAGATAGCATCGTCTCATTCCCCTACCATGAAGGTGATACAAGCATTACTGTTGCACCAAAGAAATTGATTGATTTACCAGGACTACCTTTAAACCATCATTGGACTAAAAATATTATTGCGAATAATGATGGCAGCAAGTTATATGTAAGTGTTGGTTCGAACAGTAACATTGGCGAAAATGGCATGGATATCGAAGTTGGACGTGCGGCCATATGGGAGGTTGATACCAAGTCAGGTGACCACAGAATCTTTGCATCTGGTCTACGCAATCCAAATGGCTTGGCTTGGGAGCCAGTCAATAAAAAATTATGGACTGTAGTAAATGAGCGAGATGAGTTAGGTAGTGACCTTGTACCTGATTACATGACCTCTGTGCAAGATAATGGCTTTTATGGATGGCCTTATAGTTACTACGGTCAACATATCGATACACGCGTACAACCTCAAAATCCAGAACTTGTTGCTAAAGCAATTGTTCCAGATTACGCTTTAGGCTCACATACGGCCTCTTTAGGGCTTGCTGCTGCAACTGGAAATAAACTTGGTGCAAGTTTTGCTCAAGGTATGTTTATCGGACAACATGGATCGTGGAATAGACGACCTTATAGTGGTTACAAAGTAATCTTTGTTCCCTTTACCAATGGCAAGCCTTCAGGCAAACCAATAGATGTACTGACAGGGTTTATTGATGACAACGGTGATGCACAAGGAAGGCCTGTTGGAGTGTTGGTTGATAAATCAGGTGGACTACTAGTTGCGGATGATGCAGGCAATACGGTATGGAGAGTCACTACTAAATAGTTTAAATGAGTAAGAGGAAATTTGATGAGAGTAAGTAAGGCTAAATCCATTGAGAATAAAGAACTGGTACTTGATACTGCAGCCAAATTGTTTAAAGAAAATGGCTTTGATGGTATCGGAGTAGCAGACTTGATGAAAAATGCTGGTTTAACAGTAGGTGGATTCTACAAAACCTTTGAGTCAAAAGAAGACTTGGTGGCTCAGGCTTGTCAACGCGAAGGTGAAAAAACACTTAAGCGTTGGGAAGAGCATATTTTAAATCCAGAAATTGCAGACCCGCTAGGTCGAATTGTAAACTCTTATCTTTCTACTCAAAACAGAGATCAATTATCTACTACTTGTATATTCTCAACATTAGCGACTGAGGTTCCACGTCACGACGATGGTGTGAAAAAAGTATTTGAGGAAGGAGTAGAAGCAACTATTGCGCTTTTATCAAAAATCACGACAGGAGAAAGTGTTGAAGAAAAGCGTATCAATGCTATCGCTACCTTTTCACAATGGCTTGGTGCGCTGATATTAGCCAGGGCTGCGGGTACTGGTGACCTATCTAAAGAGATACTTGAGATTTCAAAAAAAGCACAATTCAGACCAATACTGCGTAGTGAAGAGGAATCTTGATGAAATATAGAGTATTAGGCAGAAATTGTGGTTTAAGAGTTTCTGAGCTTGCACTTGGCACTGGCAATTTTGGAACTGGCTGGGGGCATGGTGCTGACCTGAAGAAGCTAAAAGAATTTATGATGGCTACGTAAATGCTAGTGGTAATTTTTTTGATACTGCTAATGTATATTAAGGTGGTGAGTCAGAAGCGTTATTAGATGATTTTATTGCCGCTGACAGAGATCAATTTGTTATAGCAACCAAGTATACAAATGCTACTAGCGCTGGTGCGGGAATTTCCAGAACAGGTAACAGCCGTAAAAATATGGTGCGTGCTGTAGAAGAAAGCTTGAAGCGTTTAAAAACTGACCGCATTGACCTATATTGGGCACATATCAGTGATGGTGTGACGCCAATGGAAGAAATAATGCGTGGGTTTGATGATTTGGTTAGTTCTGGGAAAATTCTATATGCTGGACTATCTAACTTTCCAGCTTGGCGCATCGCCCGTGCTGACTTGATGGCAGATCTACGTGGATGGTCGCCATTAGTAGCTATCCATATTGAATACAACCTAGCAGAACGCACACCAGACCGAGAGTTAATTCCTATGGCTGAAGCATTAGGGTTAGCGATTACGACATGGTCGCCATTAGGCGGTGGGTTTCTCACAGGTAAATATCGAGAAAATGCAGATAATACCCGCCTAAGTAAATTAGGAATGTTAGTTCACACAGAGAGGTCGGAAAAAGAGACCTTACTATTGGATGCGATTCTTGCAGTTGCAAATGAACTGAATACGACTGCAACTCACATTGCCATTGCATGGTTAATGCATAAAGCAGCTAGCTCAACTACAACAATCATTCCAATTTTAGGTTCAAGAACTGCTGCACAGTTGCATGCGACTTTAGGTGCTTTGAATGTGGTACTTACTCAAAATCAAGTTGAAAGGCTGGACATTGCCAGTGCAGTATTGCTGAGCGTTCCTTATGACCAAATCAATTCATCTTTTAAGAGTGTTTCAGGCGGTCCTGAGTTAATGGTGAAAAATAAATCCGCTTATGGACGTAAGTTATTCAAGGTCTACTAACGACCTGCCCAAAGCGGAAATACGAAGTTTGCAGATAGTAAGGGTTCATTGAATACCGCTTGAAGTGCGTCAGGGCTGATTGAATTGCACCTTTGAAGCTAAATCCTGGACTTCAATACCAATCTCTTCCGTTTGCCCAATGGCTATTAGTTTGAAATTTTCTACGTATTGATTTGCAATAGCAGAGGCAAAGTCTGCGCGATTTTCATCTGAAGTCTCATCCCCAAGTTGAAATGTACCCCAATGTATTGCAATAGATTTAACTGGTTTTAAGTCTCTGTGAGCTTGCACAGCTTCGCTGGGGTTCATATGTTCGAAACGCATGATGTTGCGGGGTTTGTAAGCTCCTATGGGCAAAGCCGCCAAATCGATATGACCAACTTTTTGTAAAACTTGTTTAAACAGTTCTGCTTCATAAGCGGTATCGCCAGCAAAATAGAATTTCTTACTAGCGTATTCAACTATCCAGCCACCCCATAATGTTCCGTTCTTATTTGTAAATGCTCTACCACTTGAATGTTGAGCTGGTACAAATACAAACTCTGCATTACCTAGTTTTATTTCGTCCCACCAATTTAGCTCTTCAACCTTTGCATCAGCAACATTGGCTTTAAACCAAGATTTCAAACCTAGCCCGGTTAAAAACAAAGGGCTGCCATTTTTTTGCGTGGCCAGTTTTCTTACAGTTTGTAAATCAAGATGATCATAATGATCGTGCGAAATCAGAACAATATCAATATGAGGTAAAGCCTTCATATCTAAAGGAAGCGGTACTAAGCGTTTAGGCCCTAGCGGTGGAGTCGGTGAGGCATATTGACTAAAAACTGGATCTGTTAATATCCACAGTTTTCCAGCTTTAATCAACATCGTGTCATGTCCAAGCCACGTTACAGAAAAGTCATAATGCTCCAATTGCTCCATACTAACTGATGATTGCTTAATGCTATTTTCATCGGCTTTCTTATTGGTAAGCTGTACCCAGGCTCGATGTAGCATATAGCCAACTGAGGCACGTGATTTAGAGTCTTTTGGATGCTCGAACAAATTTTTATAAAACGCTCGCTTCTCGCTTGCATTGTTATTGGCAAATACAATCACACTAGTTAATAAAATCGCTATAAATAAAATGAATTTGATG
>DIZU01000166.1:12675-13211 GCA_002429455.1 Methylotenera sp. UBA6020
TAAATAAAATGAATTTGATCATAGAGTTTCTCATTTTTACCTAGGCCAACTTTTTAAAGCAAACTCGACGATTTGCATGAGCTCTCCTTTTGATGCACCGCTGGTTACTTGTACGGACATTCCTTGATGTAACGTGGATAGAAACTTAGCTAAAGTTTCGGCGTTAGCATCAGTAGGCAAGTCGCCTTCTTTTTTTGCTTTCTCAAAACGTTTTGCTAATAGATGCTCATATGAATATCTATATTTGGCTAATAAATCTTTAACCATAAGAGAATCTGCACTGTCAGATAGTGCGGCTTGCACAATTAAACAGCCTTTTGGATGTTTCGTGTTCGTGAAGAATTCTACTGCTTTAATCAAAAAACTCTGTGCTACTTCATAAGCTGTAGGTTGATTTATTGCCTCTTGTATAAATGCAACTGGGCCAGCCACATATCTTGATAAAGCCTTTTTGAATATCTCTTCTTTATTGCCGAAGGCAGCATATAAACTTGGTTTGTTAATACCCAAAGTTTCTGTTAGCTCAGCTATAGAAG
>DIZU01000166.1:13315-16204 GCA_002429455.1 Methylotenera sp. UBA6020
AAGCTATAGAAGCACCCTCAAAGCCCCTTTTCCAAAAGATTTCCAATGCTTTATCTAGAGCCTCATCCATATCAAAAACTCTAGGACGGCCTCGTAGTTTTTTAACTTTTGCTAACATAATCTATCTCTTTATTTATTAATGTACCAATTGTTACAGAAATATGTTGACAATGCAATATGTATTGAATTACATTTATGTACCGTTCGGTATTTTATTAATAGATAAGGAGTTACAAATGAATAAATTCTTAAAATCTTTAGTTTTGGTAGCAACAACATTTTCAATAGTTGAGTCAGGCTCGGCGTTAGCTGCGGACAAACTAGAAACAGCACCTACTAAATATGTAGAGGCTAATGGTGTGAAATTTTCGTATCGCACATTAGGCCCTCAATCAGGTACCCCTTTGATACTTCTTCAACACTTTACGGGCACCATGGATGCATGGGATCCTGCACTTGTAAATGCTTTGGCTAAATCTCGAACTGTTGTAGTGTTCAATAATCGAGGTGTCGGTGCTACCAATGGCGTTGTTGCAGACAATGTTTCTCAGATGTCCTCAGATGCGTATGCTTTCATACAAGCATTGGGTTACAAGAAAGTAGATTTGCTTGGGTTCTCAATGGGTGGTTTCATTGCTCAACAATTAGCTGCTCAGTATCCAGATTTGGTCAATAAAGTGATTCTGGCTGGCACCACTCATCAAGGTGGTGGTAATAATTTGATGCAAGTTTTAGGGGAGGCTTTTTCTAGACAAAATGCACCTGATCCACGTGATTACTTATTCTTCTCTCAGTCTGAAGCAGGTAAAAAAGCTGGGGGTGAATTTTTATCAAGAGTGTATGCAAGAACAAAAGACCGTGACCCAGAAAGCGGTAAAGAAATTGCTGATGCTCACGGTAAGGCGCTGATTGTTTTCACAAGCACACCTGACCCAGAATACAAGACACTCAAAGCCATCCATCAACCTGTATTAGTAGTAACTGGTAGCAATGACACGATGCTTCCTACGGAAGGTTCGATTACTTTATACAAGCAATTAAGTAATGCTCAATTGATTTTATATCCTGACTCAAGTCATGGCTCCATTTTTCAATATCACGCATCATTTGTTAATTCGGCTAATTTTTTCTTAGCTAATTAATAAAGTGGCCACAACCTAAGGGCTGTGGCTATTACTACTTAATCAATAATCTGAAAGTGATAAACAAAATGAAATCACTAACCCAAACGTACGTACCAGTTGTAAAAATCGTGCCCAGTGCATGGCAGGTATTTACAGTTGCCAGTATCGCTATTTTTATGGCATCTCTAGATAGCACCATTCTCTATGCAGGGTTCAATAATATTTTAAACAGCTTTCCAAATTCAAAGGCTACTGATTTATCTTGGGCTATGAGTGGATATTCGATCGTATATGCTGCAATGCTAATTCCTGCTGGTGGAATAGCAGACAAATATGGCAGAAAAAAGATCTTTATGCTGGGTACACTTTTGTTTATTTCAGCTTCATTTGCATGTGGAGCATCGCCCAGCGTTTTTTGGTTAATTGTAGCAAGAGTATTTCAATCAATTGGTGCTTGCTTGCTAACACCTGCGGCACTGGCTTTGGTGCTTGATGCATTCCCTAAAGAGAAGCGCATGATAGCGATGGGTGCATGGGGTGCGGTAGGCGCTTTAGCAGCAGCCTTAGGTCCTGGCATCGGGTCATACATTATTGATGTCGGTGGGTGGGAGTGGGCCTTTTTTATCAATGTCCCCATTGGATTACTTTGTATTTGGCAAAGCTCAAAAATATTACACGAATCTACTCAGCCCAGAGACAAAATGCGCATGGATTGGATTGGCATGTTCCAGCTGATTATTGGTGTTGGTGCCATTGCTTTTGGTATTGTTGAAATGAAGTCGACAGATTGGAATCATTTAGAGCTCATTGGGATAATTGTTCTGGGGTTTGCAATCATTTTAAGTTACATCCCTTGGGCAAAATTTAATCCTGAACCACTGTTCGAGCTCAGTTTGTTTAAAAATAAAACTTTTATGTTTTCAAATCTGGCTGGCATCACTTTTGCGATTGCTTTTTCTATCCTGTTCTTTTCATTCTTTTTTTGGATGAAAAACATTTGGCATTTCAATCAAACATTAGCAGGTGCTGCAATTATGCCGGGCCCACTAACGGTTGTGCCTACAGCAATATTATCAGGGAGAATTGCTTCTAAAATAGGCCATCGACCACTATTGGTCACTGGTGCATTTTTATTTGCTTTGAGCGGTTTATGGTTTTTATTAATTCCTGATGCAAATCCTAATTATCTAAGAGACTGGTTGCCAGGATTACTTCTTAATGGCATTTCTATTGGATTGGTGATGCCATCATTATCTGCTGCGGCAGTATATGGTTTGCCTCCGAAAGACTATGCAGTTGGCTCAGCAATCAATCAAGCTATGCGGCAAATAGGAACAGTAATAGGTGTGTCAATAACCGTACTTTTTTTAGCAAAGTCTCAATTAGTAGTAGCAGACTTCAGACCCACTTTTTTAATTCATATTGCATTGGCTTTGATAACTGCAATCTTGTGCATTCCCATTAAGACTCATCCTAAACACTCTATAACTGCTAAGTAGCAGAAGACTATAAGGTCATTATGATGCAAAAAATCGTCGTTACAAGTATTGGAAGGGGTTATAAGCCCGCTTTCAGGTGTGCTGAAGGGTATGGATTTGGTGGGGTAATGCTTCAGTGATTCAAGCGGTTTGAATCATGAATTAAGCGTAGTTGTAAGTAAAAATTGCAGTTCAAATTATATATAAATGGAGAATTAAATGGAAAATGTACCAAAAGACTTAAAGTTTAGTGGTGAAGAGCTTTTTATCAAACTTAAAGATGGCGA
>DIZU01000143.1:0-3119 GCA_002429455.1 Methylotenera sp. UBA6020
TATTGAGGCTGGGTAGTTTCATGAATAACTTACTCTTTGGCGGCCTTCGGTGACACGACTTTTGGTTTCAAAGCTTTTGGTTTCACGGCTTTCGGTTTAGCCGCTTTTTCCTTAATAACAGCCTCTTTAACAACCTTTTCTTTAACCACTTTAGCCGCTTTGGGCTTTGCTACTTGTGCAGGTGCTACTGTAGATACAGCCTCCGTTTCTGAGGCTGCGGCTTCTATCTCCACCTCAGTTGTGGACTCTTTGACTTTTTTAACAGCTGTAGCTTTTTTAGCTTTCGGCTTGGCCGGTGCTTCGCTTCCTTTTGCAGCGTCTACTGACACTTCATCTGCGACGGGTGCGTTGGCTACAACAGCAACAGTTTTTGTCGCAGGCTCAGTCGCTGGCAGTACTTTTTCAAATACGGCGGCAAAAAACCCATCGGTATGGTGTAAATGCGGCAGGAGTTTTAAGTATTTTCCTGTATCGAGATTAATTTGCTGTTGGCTCAAAATCTCACTGGCATTAAGCAATTTGAAATCTGCATGCGCAACCAAAAAGCTTTCAGCAATTTGCTCATTCTCTTCGCTTAATAAACTACACGTTGCATAAATTAAACGGCCACCTGCTTTAGTCAGCCGGGCTGCACGCGTCAGAATGTTAGTTTGCTTGACGTTAAGTTCGGCGATATCTTCAGGAGTTTGACGCCACTTAAGGTCTGGATTACGGCGCAGAGTACCTAAACCACTACACGGCGCATCGACCAACACGCGGTCAAATTTACCGTTGAGGCGTTTCAGTTTAGGGTCGTTCTCACTGCTGATACTTTGTGCATTTAGATTACTTAAACCCGAGCGTTTTAAGCGTTGGCCCAAACTATGTAAGCGTTTTTCTGACACATCAAATGCATACAAGCGGCCGGTGTTGCGCATTAACGCACCCATTGCCAGGGTTTTTCCACCTGCGCCGGCACAAAAATCGGCTACCATCATGCCGCGTTTAGGCGCGACCAAGTGCGCTAACAACTGGCTACCTTCATCTTGCACTTCAATCTTGCCTTCGGTAAACAGCACATGACGGCTGATATTCAAACGTAACGGCATACGAATGCCGATAGGCGAATATGGCGTTTTGGTAATATTGGTTTCACCCGAGGTGTTTTCAGCAATAAATTTTGCCAACACTTCATCGCGGCTGCCCTTAATGGTATTCACCCGTAAATCTAGCGCCGCTTGCTCATGCATGCTACGCGCAATGGTGAGCGCCTCAGTTTCGCCGTATTGTGCGGCCAACCTATCCCATAGCCAATCACGCACATCCGCTTGCACAGCCAGCGGCAAATTCTCGGTTGACTTCGCCTTAATGGTATGTGCCCACTCTATTTGCTGCTCGCTTAACATTGACTCCAGCTTTTGTATGCTCATACCTTGCACACGTAGCATCCACGCCAAGATTAGCTTACGCGCATCATCAGGATCATTATCATCATTCGCGGTAACCGCACTCAAAAAACGTAAACGGCGCAATACTCCATAAACACTCTCAGCGACAAAAGCACGCTCTTTGGTGCCAAGATCGCGATTATTACGAAAAAACTCGCTCAACTTCGCATCTGCTGGACTATTAAATTCAAGCAGATTAGATAACATTACTGCGGCTTGCCGTATTAAATTGGGCGTCATTTTGATTCTCTTTATATTGTGTTGATGGGAATCCCTAAAAACTCTTAATGTTTAGAGACTCCCTGATGCTGATCTATTCTGGTTGAATGGCTGGTTTTTCTGTTTTTAAGCTGGTCACTAACAGCTCATAGACTTTGCCGTCTTTTTCCGTTTTGCGTATTTTAACAGGTACATGCTGATAATCTAAGGCTAGCCACAATTCAGTTTTCTCGTCACCTTCCGCATCTCCCTGCAAAAGGTGAATGGTGCTTAAGTTACCCATTTTTGTAGCGATGACTTCTTCCCCTTCAAAGCTATAGTCATAAGTACTTAATTTTTTACCATTGGTCAGACTAAGTTGCATATTCTGCAGCGGTGGCACAAACATAAACTGATACATAAAACTTAATAAATCTTGCGCACCATCTACTAAAGCCGTCACTTTTAAGCCTTTTGCGGTGTTTAGGCTTAGTTTTTTACTTGCCCAATCAAAATCGGCACGGAATGTTTTATTCTTTTTATCGCCGAACTGATATAAATAATGCTGTGGCTGCAAGCCTGCACTACTTAAATAGCCATCACTGGTTTGCAATAAGTCGGGAATAATCAGGGCAGCCAGACCTTTGGCCTGCATCAAACTGGTTAACTGATACTGTTCGCCGTTCGGCAATAGCTGATAAACTATTTTTGCTTTACCCGCTGGACTGCTATTAACCTTTGCCTCTATATCTGTACGTATATCAAACTCCGTCTCAACGTATTTATAGGCGTTGTGATTGACGATTAAACCAGCATCTGCTTGAGTTTCAGTTGCCGGCTCTACTGCCTCGTCCTGTGCGACAGGATGCATTGCGCCAAGCTGCAGGCTGCTTGCAGAACCATCACTTGATAACGATGGCTCCAATTGTGCTGATTCTGGCGATGTCGGCTTAAACGCCTCCGACGCAATTTCAGGTGCGGCTGGCGTTGATGGTGGCGGCTGCACGGGTTTAGCCAGCGTAGTGTTCTTTACAATCGGCTTGACTACTACTTTGCTAGGTACTGGTTTTTCTGAGACTAACTGCGCCTCAATAAATTGGGGCTTATCACTCAAGTCAGGTAAATTAAAACTAAACTGACCAAGCAAGAATAAGTGCAGAAAAAAAGATAAACCAAGCGCAATGGCAAGCCGCTGATAACGGGCAGCTTGCCTAAGGAATTTCCAGCCGATCAAAGTCAAGCTATTCCACATGTAACTCGGTTAAGGTTTGCTCAATCTTTGCACCATTTTCGTCAATCATCAGAATGCGTACAGGCAAATAATGATGTTCAGCGGCTAACCATAACTCTTTAGTCTCGGTTTGCGGTTTATTTTGTTCTAGTTGCACAAGATGTAGTGTTTTATATTGCGTACCTGCACCATCGATCATCTCCTGATCGGCATTGACCTTATACTGATACAGATTAAGCTTTCTACCGGTTGTCAGCGACATA
>DIZU01000143.1:3396-6259 GCA_002429455.1 Methylotenera sp. UBA6020
TGCAATTCAAAGTGATTAGGCTTCAAGCCTTGGCTGGTGAGTTCACCAGTACTGATCAACTTACGTTCGCCAAACAAGGCATACACACCGATACCTTTGGTGATGCTTTCAATTTTATAAATATTACCAGTGACGATAAACTGCTCATGTACCTTGGCGAAAGGTTGACCATCTTTCGTCACCTCGTAGCTTGCTTGAATGAGCTTAGGCGGTGTAAGCTTCGATGAGGCGGCCTGAACCGGCATCTCTTGCGGCGCGGCTGTAGCTATTGCAGACATGAAAAGAAACACTAAACTTAAAACGCTGATGTGACGAAACATAAAAACTCCTAAATTAAACACACATCAGCAGCTAACGCATGAAGTTCGCTTTTAGATACAAGTAAACGGTACTATATTTTTTATGCGAACAAGTTAATTGCTACCAAATTCAGCAATTAATAAAGATCCGTTATGCTTAAACAACAACTGTCGCAGCTTCACCCGATTGCTGTGTGCGTATGCAACCAAGTTCAAATACCGTTTCACCTGCGTCTTGTAGCAGTTTTTGCGCTGCTGCGGCATGTTCTCTAGCTACGATGACCACCATGCCAATACCGCAGTTAAAGGTTCTGTACATTTCTAAATCTAAAATATTGCCCTGCGTCTGTAGCCATGTAAATAATGGCGGCATCGCCCAACTGCCGGCTTTAATTTCAGCGGTTAAACCGGCTGGCAATACTCGGGGAATATTCTCGGTGATACCACCACCCGTGATATGCGCCATGCCTTTGACCGGTAGTGCAGCGATCAGTTGAAGCAGCGGCTTCACATAAATGCGTGTCGGCGCCATCACCACGTCTTTAAATGGCTTACCATGAAAATCCGACTCAAAATCAATACCGGATTTCTCAATCAATTTACGAATCAGTGAGTAGCCGTTTGAGTGGGCACCGCTCGAAGCCAAGCCCAACACCATATCGCCAGCAGCTATCGTCGTTCCGTTGATGATATTTTCTTTATCAACACAACCCACAGCAAAGCCTGCCAAATCATATTCACCGGCTGGATACATGCCCGGCATCTCGGCAGTTTCGCCTCCTACTAATGCGCAACCAGATTGTTCACAGCCTTCTGCGATACCTTTAATGACTTGGGCAGCAGTGCCAACCTCTAGCTTGCCACAAGCAAAATAATCCAGGAAAAATAACGGTTCAGCGCCTTGCACTAAAATATCGTTAACACTCATGGCGACTAAATCGATACCTACGGTGTCGTGCTTATTAAGCTCAAACGCCAACTTAAGTTTAGTACCTACGCCATCCGTGCCAGACACCAGCACTGGTTGCTTGAATTTTTTCGGCATTTCAAACAATGAGCCAAAGCCGCCAATGCCAGCCAATACCTCAGGGCGCATAGTGCGTTTTGCAAATGGTTTAATTTGCTCAACCAACGCATCGCCAGCTTCCATATCTACGCCTGCATCGCGGTAACTCATGGAGTTTTGTGAGGAATTTTTAGTTGAATTTTCAGAATTCAAGATGCGCACTCGCTTTCTACAATATAATTTGCTGTGTTCAGACTACGTTTGGATTTTATTAAACTTGGTTCAATTTGGAATTTTAACTTAAATGTCAGCAAAACAAGAAAATCTTGCAAGCAAATTTAGTTGGTGGCTGATTGGCGCCACACTACTTTTGCTCATCTATTTGTTAAGCCCGATACTTGCACCATTTTTAACTGCCGCAATTCTTGCTTATATTTGCAACCCAGTAGTCAGCAAAATCGATGCCTGGCAAGTGGGGAAATTCAGCCCGACCCGCACGGGTGCTAGCCTGGTTGTGATGCTGCTGGTACTTGCGGTTATTTTATTACTGTTATTGATTGTAGTGCCATTACTGCAAAAAGAACTGATGATGGTTATAGAGCGGTTGCCAGCCTATGCCGCGTACTTGCGGCAGAATATAGAGCCTTGGTTAATGCAAACTTTTGGTGTCTCGCTGGAATTTGATACATCACAACTGCAAAAAATACTCATGGACAACTGGAAATCTGCCGGTGGCTTTGTGGGTAACATGATGCTCACGTTGAGTACACATGGCATGGCAATCGTTGGCTGGCTAGTCAATTTACTGCTGATCCCCTTGGTTTTATTTTATTTATTGCGCGATTGGCACCCATTGCTAGCCTCTATTGGCGAGCTGGTACCGCGCAAAATGCACCATAAAACCCTACAAATCGCCCAAGAAATCGACGCTGTGTTAGCAGAATTTCTACGTGGACAACTCACCGTGATGCTGCTGATGAGTGTATTTTATGCCGTGGGACTTAAGTTAGCCGGGTTGGATCTAGCACTGCCAATCGGCATACTTTCTGGCGTGCTGGGCTTTATACCTTATTTAGGTATAGGCACGGGGATCATACTCGCTATTATTTCAGGCTTATTGGAGTTCAACACCTTAAGCCAACTCGCGCCTATTGTAGTGGTATTTAGTTTGGGTCAGCTGCTGGAAAGCATGTGGCTAACCCCCAATTTAGTCGGTGACCGCATCGGCTTACACCCGGTAGTGGTGATTTTCGCGCTGCTTGCTGGCGGTCAGCTATTCGGCTTTACTGGCGTGTTGCTGGCGCTACCCGCCTCGGCCGCCATTGCCGTGGCTTTACGCCATGTTCGCACCAGTTACTTAGACAGTAACTTGTATCAATGAAACGTGTATGAATAGCATCGTCATGAAACAATTATTATTAGACATTCAACCGCCAGCAACGCCTACATTTGAAAACTTTGTAGTCGGGCGTAATGCAGAAGCCATACATAGCCTGAATTTGGCAAATTCAAGCCAAAATGACGACACTGCTATACGTTTTATTTATATATGGGGTGA
>DIZU01000226.1:0-13286 GCA_002429455.1 Methylotenera sp. UBA6020
TAACGTTAACTTTATAATTTTAATTAGTATTTAATACGTTGAAATATTCAACGTATGTTGATGTGGTCAGGCTTTTTTATTAGCTTTTTTCAATATTCACCACATGCCAGCCTGAATTGTAATGCTCTAATTTTTTAGTGCAATTTAATTCGTCATGATTTAATTTTTCATGACTTAAATTATCATCACGCGCTTCAGATACTGCTAGCGCTTGCACAACAATATGCCCTTCTGCCCTTAACGCATCAATTTTAGCGGATAAAGATTTATCATCACCTATGGTTTTATGATCACTTGCAGGTGCAAATATTGCCATCGTCCGACTGGCTGGTGGCAAGGCTGTCACTATGCCACGTAAATCCAGGCTAAAGCCCGTGGCTGGGCGCGCACGCCCAAAAGCTTGCCCGACTTCATCATAACGTCCGCCCAATGCCAATGGCCCTTTATAGCCTTGTGCATAGGCAGCAAATACAATGCCACTATGGTAGTGATAGCCACGCAATTCGCTCAAATCAAAGCTGACGGACACGCCTAAATCATCCAACGCCGCGCTTACCTTGCTTAAGCTAGCTAATGCCGCTTGTATGGCGGGGGTAGCAGGCAATACTTGTGCAGCTTTAGTTAAAATGGTCTTATCGCCATTGAGTGCTGTTAAGTGAATTAAAGCTTCGCGTGTTATTTTATCTAAACCATGCGCCAATGATGCAACTGCAGATTGATCTTTACTTTGCAGCGCTGCATATAAATCCTGCTCAAGCTGAGGTGCTATTTGACTAGCTTCAATCAAACTACCAAATATATTCACATGACTAAAATCCATATGTACTTGATTAATACCGATCGCCTGCAAAGCTTTAATCAGCAAACGCTGAATTTCAATATCACTGGCAACCCCAGCATGACCGTACAATTCGGCGCCGAGTTGCAGTGGTTCGCGTGTGTGCGCCAGGCCGTCTGGCTTGGTGCGCAATACGCTACCGGCATAACACAAGCGCGTGATGCCTTGCTGATTTAACAAATGTGCATCAATACGGGCAGCTTGTGGCGTCATATCTGCACGTACACCCATTAGACGCCCTGTCAGCTGATCGACCACCTTAAACGTGGCTAAATCCAAATCATGCCCAACACCAGTAATCAAAGACTCCATATACTCTAACATCGGTGGAATCACATACTGATAGCCATGCACTTTGAATAAATCTAACAATGTACGACGCAATGCCTCTATACGTGCAGCTTCTGCTGGCAACACATCTTCAATATATTCAGGGAGCAACCAATTATGCATTTTTTATCATCGCTTACTTAAATTATTACGGGCTTAACAAACAATCACTTGCTTAACAAAATTAATACTACACCAGCCACAATGGACACCAATCCCACAAATCGAAGTTGCCCGTCTTTGAGTTCAATCATGCGCTTGAACGTATCTCGCCAAGCTTGTGGGCGTAATAATGGCAACAAACCCTCTAGCACCAGCATCAAGCCCAACGCGGTTAGTAGAATAGTATGCATGCTATACCGTCAAAAATAAGGTGGGAGTCAATTATTCCGCTTGGCTTACGGTGAGTTTTATTTTTTAGATGGGCTACGCATATACTTGAAGAAATCTGATCCTGGATCAAGTACCATTACGTCGCTCTTACTCTTAAAGCTGTTTTTGTATGCCTCGGTACTACGGTAAAACGCGAAGAACTCAGGATTTTTACCGTAAGACTGATTATAAATGGCAGCTGCCGTAGCATCGCCCTCACCCTTGGTTTTTTGAGCTTCGCGGTAAGCCTCAGCAATAATCACTTCACGCTGCTTGTCTGCATCTGCACGAATTTTTTCAGATGCAGCAGAACCCTCGGACCGCAATTGATTAGCAATGCGCTTACGCTCAGCGATCATACGGTCATACACGGATTTACTGATATCTTCAGAGTAGTCAACACGTTTCAAGCGCACATCAACTACTTCAATGCCCATTTGACGCGCCTCTAGGTCAGCTTTTTTACGCAAACTATCCATCACCGCATCACGTTCCCCGGCAATCACATCATGTACGGTGCGTTTACCAAACTCTGCACGTAAACCGGCATTAACGACTTTTGATAGCCTATCTTCTGCCGCAGCTTCGCCGCCTTCTTTAATTGACACGTAATATTTTGCCGGATCAATAATGCGCCATTTTACAAATGAATCCACCAACATGTATTTATTTTCACTGGTGTTAAATTTGGCAGGTTGCTCCCAATCCAGGGTCACAATGCGATTATCAAAATACTTTAAATCATCGACCAACGGTACTTTAAAATAAAGACCCGGTGCTTTTTTAATCGCAACAATTTCACCTAAACGCTTCACCAATACATATTGTGTTTGATTTACAGTAAAAGCAGATGCCGATAACAATAAAATTGCAACGACAGCAACAATAAGAACACTCGTTAAATTTTTCATCACTATCCCTTATCTGCTTTCTCTGTCACGACTGCGAAACGCATCACGTGTACGATCAGTTGAAGCTAATGGTTCAGGTGTTATTGGCGCCTGTGGATTAAGTGACTGTATAGATTGCGATTGCTGAGGCGTTGCATTACCAGTAGCATTAATTAGCTTATCAAGCGGCAGATACAACATGCTATTACCGGCTTTTTGATCGACTACGATCTTGCTTACACTAGACAAAATTTGTTCTTGCGCATCTAAAAATAAACGCTGACGTGTAACTTCAGGCGCATTGTTATACTGCGCTAAAATCTGATCAAAACGGCTGGCATTACCTTTGGCTTCACTTTCAATTTTCAACTTGTAGCCCGCTGACTCAGCTAACAACCTTGAGGCAGTACCACGCGCTTTTGGTATCACATCATTGGCATAGGCTTGGCCTTCGTTAATTTGACGCTGGTTATCTTGATTAGCACGGTTTACATCTTCAAACGCCTCTTGTACTTGCTCTGGCGGCTGCGCACTTTGTAATGAGACACTGATAATTTTCACGCCAGTTTTATAGCTATCCAATATCACCTGCATACGTTCAGAGGTATCTTGTAAGCCTTTTTGCAGTAAATCATCTAATTTATTCTTACCTACCACTTCACGAATCGCTGTTTCAGCTGCAGACATTACCGCTTCGTCAGTATTGCGATTATTAAATAAATAGTCTTTGGCATTCTTAAGGTTGTATTGCACTGCAAATTGCAAATCAATAATATTTTCGTCTTCGGTCAGCATCAAGGCTTCACGAGGTTGCTTGGTTTTACCGCCGCTACCTTCACCGCTACTCCTATAGCCTACTTCAAGCCTACGAACTTGTTCCATATTTACGACAGTGGCCGTTTCAATAGGATAAGGTAAATGCCAGCGTGGGCCAGGCTCTGTCGTTTCAACAAATAGTCCAAAGCGCTGCACTACACCCAATGAACCTTGATCAACAATATAAAACCCCGTGCCAATCCAAATTAAAGCAACAACAGCAATGATGGGTAAAACGGGTATATTTATACCATTAGCATTTGAGGTGCTGGGTTCACGATTAGGTTGATTACCGCCACCTTTACCAAATAAGGTATTGATCTTGCGGCTTAGATCGCGCATAACTTGATCCAAATCTGGTGGACCTTCATTATTACGTTGCCCCCATCCAGGAAATTTAATCATTCATTACTCCAAAAAACTTAAACGTGCGCATACTTAGAACATGCTAGTTAAAGAATAAATCACCTAATTAATTCAATTGCTTAAAACATCCAACAAGAAAACAGCAACACTATTATGCGTAAGCGCTTTCTTCAGTACTTAGTTTTTGTAAATATCGATTGTGTTCGGCCATGGCTAACCTTAACAGATCAAGTCCATCGCCAGTTTTGGCTGATACGTGTATGGTTGTAATTCTACCATATTCATCTCGGCTAACTGCAGGCACCAAAGCTACTCGATCTATTTGGTTATGCACTAAAATTTGCGGCACATTAGCCGCACCAATTTCATGTAGCACCTTATTCACTTGCGCAATCTGCTCATCCCGATTACTACTGGCGGTATCTACAATATGCAACAACAGATCTGCTTGCACGGCTTCTTCTAACGTAGCACCAAATGCTTCGACTAAAGCATGTGGCAAATGCTTAATAAAACCAACGGTATCTGAAAGGACAACTGAACCGCAATTCTCAATAAAAATCTTATGCGTAGTAGTATCCAGCGTGGCAAACAACTGGTCAGCTACATAAATATCGGCTTTGGTCAGACGATTAAACAGCGTAGATTTACCAGCATTGGTATAGCCGACTAAGGACACAGTCATGACGTTAGAACGCTTACGTGCTCGACGCTGCATACCGCGTTGCGCCTTGAGCTTAAGTAGCTTCTCGCGCAACTGTTTAACACGCACGCGTAACATACGGCGGTCAAGCTCTAGCTGGGTTTCACCTGGGCCGCCACGCACTCCAATACCGCCTTTTTGACGCTCCAAGTGAGTCCATCCACGTACCAAACGTGTAGATAAATGTTCGAGCTGTGCGAGTTCAACCTGCAATTTACCTTCAAAGCTCTGCGCCCTTTGGCTAAATATATCAAGTATCAAGCCAGTTCTATCCACTACACGGGCTTGTAACAGCCGCTCTAAATTGCGTTGCTGTGAAGGGGAAAGATCATGATTGAATACCGCTATATTAGCTTCGCTGGCTTGCATCATTTGCATAAGCTCATCGGCCTTACCACTGCCGATAAAAAGTTTAGCATCCGGTGTCGAGCGTTTGCCTTCAACAGTGCCGCGTATAGATAAACCTGCACTCGTACTCAGTTGGCGAAGTTCGTTGAGACTTTCCTCATAATCATTATCACCAAAATCTACGCTCACCAAAATGGCGGCTTCACCGCCACTTGGCCTTTCGAACAAATCTTTCAATGGTTAATCATCACCTTCAGGCAATGCAATACTCACCGCGCGAGCTGGTACGATAGTTGAAATAGCATGTTTATAAACCATTTGCGTGACGGTATTTTTGAGCAAAATTACATATTGATCGAATGAGTCAACTTGACCTTGTAATTTAATGCCATTGACGAGATAGATGGATACAGCGACGTGTTCTTTACGTAAGGCGTTAAGAAATGGGTCTTGTAACATTTGCCCTTTTTGATTCATGATGTCTCCTATTGTTTGGAGTTAAATAAATATTGCATAGCATCAGCTACTTGTTGATACTACTCTCGTTAGGACCAAGCATGATACATTTTGTTCTATTTGTTTTAACCTAATTTTTATAGCGCATACTTTATTTTGCCGCCTGCAATGTATAGGATGAGGTCTATATTTATTATTTCAATACCCACAATGCTTGAATATTGAAGAATATCTCACCCCACCTTTTAATTCAGCGCCGAATCAATTCTGGCCAGCACTTCATCTTTACCCAACAAAGCCATTACCTGGTCAATGCTCGGTGACTGTGCAATGCCGGTCAGCATCACGCGTAGCGGCATCGCCACCTTGGGGAACTTCAACTGATATTGTGCTACCACTTCGTTGATCACCTGATGTATAGGTTCCGCCTGCCAATCAACGCCTTTTAATAATTCGACCAAAGTAGCAATTACCGGCTTAATATCAACGGTAAGATGTTTTTCTGCCGCAGCTTGATCCATCACCGGTTTTTGATAAAAGTAAGCGATATTGGCCGCCAATTCATTCAGCGTACTAACACGTTCTTTGTATAAATCAATCACTGCCGACAAATTGGATTGCGCACTAACCACTACATTTAATTTATTTAGACGTTTGGTAATATCGCTGACCAGATACTCATTATCGGCTTGCTTAATGTAATGCGCGTTCAACCAGTTAAGCTTCTCAGTGTTAAATTGCGCGGCTGAAGGCGTAATATGGTCTAGGTCAAACCACTCGCAGAATTGCTGCTTACTAAAAATTTCATCATCACCATGACTCCAACCCAAACGAGCCAGGTAATTTAAAACAGCTTCCGGCAGATAACCATCCTCATCATACTGCATGACGCTTACAGCACCGTGACGCTTGGATAGCTTTTGCCCATCACTACCCAAAATCATGGATAAGTGTGCATATTGTGGAATGGTTGCACCCAACGCCATGAGCATGTTGATTTGACGTGGAGTATTGTTCACATGGTCATCACCGCGTATCACCTGCGTAATGCCCATTTCCCAATCATCGACCACCACACAAAAGTTATAGGTTGGTGTGCCGTCTGCGCGCGCAATAATCAAGTCGTCTAACTCTTGATTAGCAATACTAATCTCGCCTTTGACTAGATCGTGCCACACTACATGACCCGATTGCGGATTTTTAAAGCGAATAACTGGCGGAATATCCTGAGGTGGTGATGGTAAAACCTTGCCAGCTTCTGGGCGCCAGCAACCATCATAACGCGGCTTTAAGCCTTGCTGCATCTGGCTTTCGCGCAAAGCATCGAGCTCTTCTTTACTACAGTAGCAATAATAAGCACTGCCTTCATCCAGCATTTTTTGAATTACTTGCTTGTAGCGATCCATCCGCTGCATTTGATAAAACGGGCCTTCATCGTAATCCAGGCCCAGCCATTGCATGCCGTCCAATATCGCCTGCACAGCTTCAGGCGTGCTACGTGCGACATCGGTGTCCTCAATACGTAGAATGAAGTCACCGCCATGTTTTTTAGCGTAAGCCCATGAAAATAGTGCGGTACGTGCACCGCCGATATGAAGAAAACCTGTGGGACTTGGAGCAAAACGCGTACGAACAGTCATATTGAATAGTATTTAACAGTAATGACGACATTTTATCATGACCAAGTGTTTCACTTTAAAGTAATCGTCTCACCGAAACACTAAAACATTATGAAAGCTGGATTCGTACCAGCCAAAACTAACCTCCTTGCTTAGCCTGCTCTACTACAGCTGCCTGCCAACCACCACCTAGCGCCTTAAATAACTCTACGGTTGCAACCAATCTCGCTTGCCTGCTTTGGATAAATGTCAATGCGGCATCGTTATATACACGTTGCGCATCTAACACATCAAGGTAAGCTGAATAACCTGATTGGTAGCGATTTTCAGACACATCCAGCGCTTTCTTAGCCGCTACTTGGCTTCTATTAAGTGCCTCCTCACGCTCAGCATTTTGTCGTAAATTCACCAACGCATCGTTCACTTCTCTAAACGCATTCTGCACAGCACTTTCATAACTAGCCAATGCTTGCTTTTGCTTTGCGCTAGCTTGATCAACTTTTGAATTAAGCCGACCAGAATCAAAAATAGGTAGATTCAAGCTCAATCCACCAGTCCAAATGCGGGCGGCGGATTTTAGTATGTCGCCCAACGCCAGACTCTCACCACCTAAACTAGCAGTGAGTGAAATAGTCGGGTACAACGCCGCTTTAGCCACACCAATGTTGGCATTAGCCGCGACCAGCTGCTCTTCAGCTTGGCGTACATCCGGCCGCGCTTCTAATAAACTTGACGGCAAGCCTGCCGGTGGCGTTGGCGGAATTGGTAACGCCTTAATATCAGTCATCACCACATTCAAGTCCAACACCCCGGTTAGCACCGCTAGCTGATGCATACTCAAAGCTCTTAGCCTGGTTAACTCAGCCAATTGTGCACTCAAATTAGCACTGGCCACTTCAGCTTGATTTACGTCAAGTGCCGATGCAACGCCGCCTTCTAGGCGGCGCTTGGTCAACGCCAAGCTTGTTTCACGACTTTTTAAGTTCTCTTGAGTAATCGCAATTTGCGAGTCCAAACTACGTAACACCAAATAATTACTGGCCACTAAGCCTGACAACGATAACGTAACGGTATCTTTTGCATATCGTGTAGACAAGGCTTGTGCACGTGCAGACTCTTTTGCGCGGCGTAATTTCCCCCAAAAGTCGATCTCAAACGAGGTCCCCAATTGCGCTTTGAAATTATTGCGTGGATTGCTACCAAATATAGGATTAGCACCTGCTTCAGTCACACGTGTACGGGCACCAGAGGCGTCTAAATCCACCTGAGGAAACAAAGCAGCCCCAACCTCACGCATCACTGCATCAGCCTCTTCAATACGTGCTGCCGCCAACTTGATATCCGTATTGTTTTGCAACGCTTTTGCCACCAAGTCGTTCAGCGTTTGGTCTTGATAGAGCGTCCACCAGTTATTAGCAATTTGTGCATTCGCCTGATCAGCCTGCTCGGTGTACTGCGCAGGCACCTCAACTTTCGGGCGAATATAATCTGGCCAGATTGACTGGCAGCCAGCCAGCAACACTGTTGCGACTGCCAATGAAACGAGCTTGTAGCTGACATTTAGATTAGATTTATTTTGCGGCATCATACCGTTTCCTTCGTATTATTCTCAGAATGACCTTCTGGGTGTTCTTCAATCGGAGGTATTTCGTGATGGTGTCTATCAACATGCTTTTTAGTCAACCATGTGAAGAACAGAGGTATAAATATCGTCGCCACGAATGTCGCTAATATCATGCCGCCAAATACACCTGTACCCATTGAACGACGTGCTGCAGCACCTGCACCGGTAGCAATTACCAACGGCACAATACCTAACACAAACGCCATCGAAGTCATGACAATTGGTCTAAACCTTAACTTAGCTGCCGCTAACGCAGCTTCAGCAACCGGCATCCCTTCTTCCATTTTCTGCGTTGCGAACTCTACAATCAGAATCGCATTCTTCGCCGCCAAACCGATCAAGGTAATCAAGCCAATCTGGAAGTAGATATCGTTAGGCATACCTCTTAACAATACGGCCAAGAAAGCACCAGCCAACGCAAACGGTACCGCCATAATCACCGCCAATGGCAATGCCCAGGTTTCAAACTGCGCGGCTAGAATCAAGAACACCATAATGATCGCAAAACCGAACGCAAAGATAGCCGATGAACCAGTACGTTTTTCTTGATACGCTTGTGCTGTCCAAGCCATTTGGTAACCATCAGGCAAGTTTTCCTTGGCGATTCTTTCCACCGCTTTGATCGCATCACCAGAGCTCACACCAGGTGCGCCGCCACCAAAAATCTTGCCTGAAAGTAAGCCGTTGTAGCGCTCCAGTTGCTCCGCACCTACAATGTTGCTCACTTTGCTCAATGCAGAAAGCGGAATCATATTGCCTTCAGGACTCGCTGCAGTTGGCTGGCTACGTACATACACTTTGCCTAAATCCTCAGGTTTCATCCTGAATTCAGGCTCAGCCTGCAATTGCACACGGTAAGTACGGCCACTACGGTTAAAGTCATTTACGTAAAACGAACCCATGGTACTTTGCAGCGTGGTATAGATGTCAGCAATCTTCACGTTTTGTGAAATCGCTTTCGCTTCATCCACTTCAATAAAGAGCTGTGGCACGGTTGGGCGGAAGAAAGTATTGATACCCGTCAACTGTGGGTCTTTCCTCATTGCATCCATGAAGTTATTCATGACCGCTGCGAGTTTGACAGGATCAGTCTCGCGCTTACTTTGTACATACACCTCGAAACCAGCTGCTGAACCCAAGCCCCGGATAGCTGGCGGGTTTACGGCGAATGCCATGCCATCCGGCTGTTGCATTCCTACGCCAATTAATTTACCTACCATCTGGTCAGCCGTCGTTTCACGATCTTTCCAATCAGTCATTCTGACGAACATCGTGCCGGCATTAGTCTTATTGGCACCGGTGAGCAACTCAAAACCATTCACTGCAAATTCAAACGCCACCGCCGGGTCTTTTGCAATCTGGGCACGAACGTTTTCAGTCGTTTTGGTAGTACGGTTCAAGGTTGCGCCATCTGGCATCACGACCACAGTGACCACATAGCCTTGGTCTTCCGCAGGTACGAAGCTGCCTGGCACCATGCGCACCAGCAATATCACGACAACAATAATCGTACCGAACACCAGGCTACCCAGAAATTTGTGATGTAGCGTTAAATTCACCGTATCGGTATAAAAACGCGTAAATCTGGTGAAGCCCTTATTAAATGCCTCGAAGAAGCGATTTTTGTGATGCGATTTCTTCAAGATCATTGCGCACAGGGCAGGTGTCAACGTCAACGCTACCAAACCTGAAATCACCACCGCAATCGCTACAGTTACCGCAAATTGACGATACAACTGTCCGGCAATACCTCCCAAGAATGCAACCGGCACGAACACCGCACACAACACCAGCACGATCGCAACCACCGCCCCTGCAACCTGGCTGATAGACTTAGCAGCGGCATGCAGAGGGTCTAATCCCTCTTCACTCATGAGCCGCTCGGTATTCTCCAGCACCACAATGGCATCATCCACCACAATACCAATTGCCAGGATCATCGCGAATAAGGTTAACAAGTTGATAGAAAAACCAAATAGGTACAAGCCTGCAAACGTACCAATCAATGAAATCGGCACCGCGATGAGAGGAATCAATGTAGCACGCCAGTTCTGCAAGAACAGGAACACCACCAACACTACTAATATAAGCGCTTCAGCAAAGGTATGGAATACCTCTTTGATCGTCGCTTTAACGAAATCGCTGGTGTCATATGGAATGGTATATTTCACACCTGCCGGGAAGCGCTCTTTAAGCTCTTCCATTTTGGCTTTAATACCATTTGCCGTATCCAGCGCATTTGCACCGGTCTGCAAGAAAATAGGCATCGCAACGCCGGGTTGACCATCAAGTGCAGAAGTCACGTTGTAACTTTGTGCGCCTAATTCCACACGTGCGACGTCTTTCAAGTACAACACGCCACGCGGACCATTTGCTTTGATGATAATATTGCCGAATTGCGCAGGATCAGCCAAACGACCTTTAGCAATCACGGTATAAACTAATTTTTGGTCAGCCGGTGCTGGATCCTGGCCGATTTTACCGGCCGCATATTGATTATTTTGTGCATTAATCGCAGCAGCAATATCGCTGGTGCTTACCCCTAATTGCGCCATGCGGTCTGGACGTAGCCAGATACGCATCGCGTAATCCTGCCCACCGAAAATCAGGGCGTCACCCACACCTTTTACACGTTTGATTTCATCCAGCAAGTTCAATGTGGTGTAATTACTCAAGAACAAACGATCATGTTTTTTATCGTTTGAAGTCAGCATTACCACCAATAAAATGTCGTTGGATTTTTTCTGCACTACCAAGCCATTACGACGCACTTCATCCGGCAAGCGCGGTGTAGCAATATTTACGCGATTACTCACATTGAAAGTCGCCTGATCGGCATCCGTACCCACTTCAAATGTCGCGGTAATTACCAATGTACCGCTGGAGTCCGCGCTAGAGTTAAAATATAGCAAGTTATCAACACCGCTTAACTGCTCCTCAATAGGTGCAGCTACGGTTTTTGAAAGTGTCTCGGCACTTGCACCAGGATAGCTGGCAGTAATAGTCACCGTAGGTGGTGCAATTTGCGGGTACTGCGCAATAGGCAGCTTAAATGCTGCTGCCAAACCTGCCAATACAATGATGATTGACAATACAGAGGCAAAAATAGGCCTTGTAATAAAAAACTTGGTCATAACTCTTGATCCTTAGCTTATTTAGTTGCTTGTTTATTATCAGCTGGAGCAGCAGCTGGTGCTGCTTCTAGCGGATGAGGATCCACTGGTGCGCCTGGACGCACTTTGATTAAGTTATCGGCAATGACTTTATCGCCGGTTTTTAAGCCACCTAAAATCACCCAATTCGTGCCTTGCCAGCCACCCTCTTGAATTGGATGAACACTAGCAGTTGTTTTACCGTCTTTGCCTTTCTCAGCCACATAAACGAACTTGCCTTGGTCGCCTGTAAGTACCGCAGTCTGTGGCACTAAAAATACGCCTTCACGAGTACCCGTGGTGACACGGGCACGTACGAACTGACCTGGCAGCAATTTATGGTCTGCATTATCAAAAGTAGCGCGCAATTGTTGCGTACCGAGTGCAGGGTCGATCTGGCTCGCGGCAAAGTTTAATTGACCTTGCTGTTTATATTCCGTGCCATCTGAAAGTAATAAAGTTACTTTTTTCACACGGCCTTCTGTTAAACGACCACCCAATGAGGCAATATCAGAATCAGAGAAGCTAAAGCGCACCCAAATCGGTGAAATTTGTACCACGGTAGTCAATAAGCTTGTATTTGGCGCTATTAATGCACCTTCAGAGAATAAGAAACGACCTGCAACACCGCTAGATGGCGCAGTCACAGTGGTATAAGAAAGGTTAAGTTCTGCTTCGCGCACCATAGCCTCGCCTTGCTGAACAGTAGCAACTGCAATAGCATTATCAGAGACCGCATTGTCATACTCTCTTTGACTGATAGACTGTGTAGCCAGCAATCCTTTTAAACGCCCTGCTTCGCGGCTTGTTTGCTCAATGCGGGCTTTCTGTTGCGCTAACTGTGCTTTGGCTTGAGATAGTGCGATTTGGAAAGGAACAGGATCAATCAAGAACATTGCTTGGCCAGTTTTGATTGGCTCACCTTCTTCAAAGAGCTTTTTAAGTAGAATGCCACCAACACGTGGTCGCACTTCCACCTCTTTAGCGCCTTCAGTTTGCGCTACAGCTTCTGCACTAATCGGCACAGTTGTTGGCTGCACCTCAACCACACTCACTGGCATTGCCGGCATTTGCGAACCGGCTGTCGCATCTGCTTTCTTGCCACACCCAACTAACACAAGACTAGCAATCAGTGCCATGCCTGTGATTTTTGCAGTTAACGCAACTTGGTTGGTGTTAGTTTGATGATGTGATTTGCTTGTTCTGACTGCCATTGATGACTCCATGTCTTTAATTACGCTATGTTTTTTCTTAACTTCTTGTTGCAGTCTATCTTAAAAAGACTTGCTTACATTCTTGTTTGTATGTAAATTATATACAAACAAGAATGTATGTAAATAAGTTTTTGTTAAAATGCTTGTAAAATTTCATGTAAGGACTTGATCAGCAAGATGGTAAGAAAAACTAAAGAAGACGCAGAACTCACACGGCAACGTATTATTGATGCTGCACGTGCAGTGTTTTTGACACGTGGCGTCAGCCGTTCCACCTTGGAGCACATTGCAGCGCAAGCCGAAGTGACGCGTGGCGCTGTATATTGGCATTTCAAAAATAAAACTGAAATTTTTCACGCAATCCGCGATCAGGTTTTTTTACCGCTTATAGATCGCATGGACGACACCCTCACCGTAGAAAGCACTGAAGACGCGCTGACACAAATCGAAAATAGCCTGTGCGACACGATCAATGAGTTAAATGAAAACATTGAAATGCGACAGACTTATGAAATCATGATGATTAAGTGTGAATATGTAGATGAATTCGCAACGGTA
>DIZU01000226.1:13493-15367 GCA_002429455.1 Methylotenera sp. UBA6020
GTACTACAACAAATTCTCGGCAACTGTTCGAACATCACAGAAAAAATTCAACATGCTTACGAGCGTGCAAAATCACAAAACCTTTTAACCGGCACACATACACCGCGTGCATTAGCACTTGATACCCATCTTTTTTTCAGCGGGCTGCTACACATATGGGTCAAAGATGCTGACGGAAGTAGATTCCGCTTTCAAGCCACAGAGCTGATTAAGTCACATATCAATTTACGCAGAAAAATAGTGACTCAATAGCAAAAGACTTGTTAATCACTGGTTGTGGCGATAATATACGCGGATATTAGTGCTGGGAGGCGTTATGGATATTTATACTGGCGAAATTTACGGCAAACAAACCGCAAGCAAATTTGTGATGTATAACGTGCTTAAAGTCAGTAAAGCTATTGTCACCCTGCAAAATATTGATAACCCGCTCAGCCTGTTTGAAACTACCGCACAAAAATTAGCCGCTTCCGGCTACATTCGCATCAGCCAAACCCCTTATGTCGATTTAGTTTCAGCCACACCGAAACGTCGCAAAGCTGCACGCAAACCAACACGTTGCCCCCACACCTTCGACTTTTTAGAAGACCGTTCCGACAGCCAACGACCCGCGCCGATATTGCCTGATTTGTTTAATTAGCTTGGACTGCCGGGTTGGGTAGAATTTGTTCTGGCCCGAACATCACGAGACTTAAGTTGCTTGCTTCGACTAAAGCACCGCTAGGACGCATTTCACCTACAAGACGGACAAAAGCCGCTATTGATTCTGGCTGAGCAAGATTTGCACCTGTTGCCTCAAACTTTGCTAGTGCAGCAACCACGGAAGAAGCACCGTAAACGGCTATGCGAGTCTTGGCATCCGTGACCTCAGCCTTGGCTGATTTCTTGGTTTCTATGGAACTCGAGTGAGCAAATTTAGTAACTGCTCGCAGATAATCGACATAGGACTGAGACTGAAGCAACTGAAGTTGCTTCTTGGATTCCGCAGAACGTGAAAACCAGTACTGCATAACAGCGCCAACCACTACGCCGAGCAATGGAAGCACCGCAATTAGTTCGCTCATATGTTCACCTCTTTCAGGAGTGCCCAACGTAAAATATACATCTTACATAATTAATTGCATCAACTCTTTAAAAACTAACACTTAATCCCTCGGTGGGCCGCCCCATAAATCATGCCCATCGGCATTGGTAATTTGCACTTCTACAAAATCCCCTGGTGTTAAACCTTCAGCATCATCTAAATAAACCACACCATCAATCTCTGGCGCGTCAGCTTTAGTGCGGCCTATGGCTTCAAAACTACCATCTTCCAGCTGGTTAATTTCATCTACCAGCACGGTTTGCATCGTGCCGATCTTAGCTTGTAATTTAGCGGCGCTGATGCGCTCTTGCACTTCCATAAAACGTGCGAGGCGTTCTTGTTTCAACTCTTCAGGCACATGGTTTGGTAGTTCATTGGCTTTTGCGCCATCTACCGCAGAGTAAGCAAAGCAGCCTACTCTATCAAGCTGTGCTTCTTCTAAAAAGTCGAGCAGCATTTGGAAATCTTCTTCTGTTTCACCGGGAAAGCCTGCAATAAAGGTACTGCGCACAGTGATGTCTGGGCAAATCTCACGCCAGGCTTTAATGCGTGCCAGGTTATTTTCGGCATGCGCTGGACGTTTCATGGCTTTAAGTATACGTGGGCTGGCGTGCTGAAATGGCACATCCAAGTACGGCAAAATCAAACCATCAGCCATTAAGGGGATCACTTCATCCACATGCGGGTATGGGTATACGTAGTGCAGACGCGTCCACACGCCTAGCTCGCTTAAACTTTGGCAAAGCTCGGTCATACGTGTTTTTACTGGGCGGCCATTCCAAAAGCCGGG
>DIZU01000226.1:15601-15735 GCA_002429455.1 Methylotenera sp. UBA6020
GGGCGGCCATTCCAAAAGCCGGGACGATACTTCACATCTACACCGTAAGCAGAAGTGTCTTGCGAGATAACTAAGATTTCCGAAACACCTGCATTAACCAAATTTTCAGCCTCATTCAACACTTCACCAATCGG
>DIZU01000151.1:0-3725 GCA_002429455.1 Methylotenera sp. UBA6020
ATTCAGGATATTGAAACCTATGATCGCTTTGAAAAAATCGTGTTGATACACGGCGTTCGTTATGTCAATGAACTGGCTTATGCTGACTTCATAGAAAAAGAGTTACCGAATAATGAGTTTTTTGGCGAGCAAGTCCGTGAGAAGTTGATTTATTACCCAACTGTCACCAGAGAGCCGTTCCGTAATCAGGGGCGTCTGACTGATCTGATCAATTCCGGCAAGCTGTTCGATGACATCGGATTGCCGCCGCTAGACCCAGCGAATGATCGTGCCATGATCTGTGGTAGCCCGGAAATGCTGACTGATACAGCCAATCTGCTGGATGCCAGAGGTTTTAAAGTATCGCCTCGTATCGGTGAGCCAGGAGACTACGTGATTGAACGCGCTTTTGTGCAAAAGTAATTGATAATACTGGAGTTCACTAATAGCCTCACTTTGTGAGGCTATTTTTATTGAGGAGCCGCAGGCCGCCAGCGCTTGAGCAGCAGCGCATTGGAGACCACGCTGAAGCTACTTAAGGCCATGGCCGCTCCGGCAATCACCGGACTCAGCAAGCCCATCGCCGCCAGCGGAATTCCCACCACGTTATAGATGAATGCCCAAAACAGGTTCTGGCGGATTTTGGCGTAAGTGCGCCTTGAAATCTCAATGGCATCCGCTACCAATGCCGGGTCGCCACGCATTAGTGTGATACCTGCGGCATGCATGGCAACATCGGTGCCACTGGACATGGCTATGCCAATATCTGCGGCAGCCAGTGCCGGGGCGTCGTTGATGCCATCCCCTACCATGGCGATCAGGCCGTCGGCTTGCTTCAACTGTGTCAAGATGTTGGCTTTATCGCCAGGCAGCACTTGGGCATAGAACTTGGTTATGCCGAGCTGGCTAGCAATGCTGGATGCGCTGCCTTGGTTATCACCCGATATCAGCACGGTAAGAATACCCTGCTCCTGCAAACGTAAGACTGCATGGACAGCCGTTGCCTTCAGCGTATCACCGAATGCCAGTAAACCAAGCAGTAAGGGCTTGTCTTTTCCTTGTTCTAAAAGTGCTGATTTACAAAGCCAGGACACGCTGCGCCCTTCCCTCTCCAGCTCTGCTGCGCGGGCTTTCATGGCCGAGAGATCGACACCAAGTTCCTCCATCAAACGGGTATTGCCCAGATATAGTTGCTGGTCACCGATTATGCCTGCCACCCCACGACCCGGCATGGCTTGCACGTCCTGCGCGGATAGCGGCTGCATTGCCTTAGCCTGTGCAGCATTTACCACCGCCTTGGCCAGCGGATGCTCGCTGCCAGCTTGTAGACTGGCAGCTACTAGCAATAAATGATCAATATCACCGTTACTGGATTCGAGCACAATCAGTTTGGGATGCCCTTCGGTCAAGGTGCCGGTCTTGTCGAATGCCACGGTTTTGATGGCATGCGCCAATTCAAGTGCTTCTGCATCCTTAATCAATATGCCATGCTGCGCGGCAACTCCGGTGCCAACCATGATGGAGGTTGGTGTTGCCAGCCCCAATGCACAAGGGCAGGCAATCACCAGCACTGCTACTGCATTGAGAATCGCCACTTGCCAATCCCCACCGAGCAGCCCCCAGGCCAGCAAGGTTACCAGTGCTATCACCATGACCACCGGCACGAAAACCTCGCTGACCTTATCCACCATGCGCTGGATGGGCGCCTTTTTTGCCTGTGCCGACTCTACCAGGCGAACGATGCGCGCCAGTACCGATTCCGCGCCAACGGCGGTAGTGCTGACGTGCAGCAATCCTTCTCCGTTCACCGCGCCGCCAGTGACTGTATCGCCTAGCCGTTTGGCGACAGGCAAGCTTTCGCCAGTAATTAAGGATTCATCCACCTGGCTCTCGCCCTGCTGTATGCGACCATCGACCGGAATGCGTTCGCCGGGACGTACCAGCACCACATCGCCAACGATAACGGAGGCTATCGCCAGCACTACTTCCTGTCCGTTGCGGAGCACGCTTGCTCGCTCTGGACGTAAGGCATTAAGCGCACGGATGGCTGCTGTGGTTTGCCTTTTGGCGCGGCTTTCCAGCCATTTACCAAGCAGCACCAGGGTGATGACGATGGTGGAAGACTCGAAATACAAGTGGTTCATGCCAGCATGGATTGGGCTGAGTAACAGATAGACACTCAAGCCATAGGCTGCCGAAGTTCCTAGCGCTACCAACAAATCCATATTGCCTGCACCGGCCTTAAGCGCACTCCAGCCAGCCTTGTAAAAACGCCAGCCTAGCCAGAATTGCACCGGCGTAGCCAATGCCCATTGCAGCCAACCTGACAACTGGCCTTGCCAGCCGGCCCACTCGGCTATCATGGCCAATACCAACGGTAGGGACAGTAATGCGGCAAGCGCCACCGGCCACCAGCTGTAAGCCTTGATGTCTTTTGAGTGTGGGGATTGTAGGGACTGTGTACCCTCGGTACTGATTAGACTATCTTTTCTTACTAACTTGGCTTGATAGCCGGCGGCGGCAACGGCCTCGATTAGCTTGGCTAGCGTTACCTCACTGGACAGCCCGGACACCTGCGCAGTTTCCAGTGCCAGATTGACCTCGGCTGACAATACGCCAGGGACTTTAGTCAGGGCTTTTTCTACACGATTGGAGCAGGAAGCACAGGTCATGCCTTCTATCGCCAGCGCCCACTCGCTGTTCTGTTTGTTCGTCAACTCAGTGATTCCCTTGTCATTCAATGCGGCAGATGTTTACTTAACATGGGTATCATAATCTAATTATCAATCGGACTGCGATGTAAACATTAGATAGCTATCGGGCTTAGCATAGTTAAATTTTATTGCATATAAAACAATATATTGAGGATAATTGTTATTTACTTACATTAACTATTGGTCATTCCAATGCTAGCCCATTGGCGGCACCAATACGGCTGCACCACTAAATCTGCCAGCACGCAGGTCGGCAAGCGCCTCGTTGGCTTGGCTAAGCGGATAAGGGATGCTGTGGGTTTTTACCGGAATACTGGGTGCCAATGACATAAACGCCAGACCATCGGCGCGTGTAAGGTTGGCGACACTGCGCAACACCCTCTCACCCCACAATAAAGAATAACGCATGCTTGGAATATCTGACATGTGGATACCTGCGCAGACGACAGTCGCGCCTTTGGCTGTTGCCTGCAACGCCATTGGAACCAAGGCGCCAACCGGGGCGAATATCAAGGCGGCATCCAGTGGCTTGGGTGGTAACAAGTTGGAGGCACCAGCCCAGACCGCGCCCAATTGTCTGGCGAAATTTTGTGCGGCAGTATCATGTGCCTGCGTAAAGGCATAAACCTCGCGTCCTTGTTGAATCGCTACCTGCGTGACAATGTGCGCCGCGGCCCCAAAACCATAGATGCCAAGCTGTTGTCCATCGTCAACCAGTTTGAGCGCACGATAGCCGATCAGGCCGGCGCACAGCAGTGGCGCGGCGTTAATGTCGGAGTAAAAGTCGTCTATCAAAAAGCAGTAGCGCTGGTCAGCTACGGTCAATTCCGCATAGCCGCCATCTATTTGATAGCCAGTGAAACATGCTTTGTCGCATAGGTTTTCACGGTCAGTCTGGCAATAATAGCAATCGCCGCAAGTCCAGCCTAGCCAAGGCACACCAACGCGGTCGCCGATGGCGAACTTATTGACATTGGCACCCTTTGCTATGACCTTGCCCACAATTTCATGCCCGGGGATCAATGATTGCTT
>DIZU01000151.1:3829-7944 GCA_002429455.1 Methylotenera sp. UBA6020
AATACCTGATTATTATTTGGAATTGGATCTGGCACGTCTTTATAGACAAGCGGTCTGCCCTGTTGCGTAAGAATCATGGCCTTCATGTTAATTCTCCTTTTTGGCTCAATCACGTTGCTATTACGGATATTGAAAATCTACATCCTATAGCTTCGGTAAAACCAGCGTTTTACCAGTTCAACCATAACAAGATAAATAATGCCCATGGCAATCAAAATGCTAAAGAAAACAGCCGGCAACGGCACTAACCCAAAATATGTGCCAAGTGGCGTATACGGCAGCGTGGCCGCGATGGCAACAATCAGCAGCGTGCTGCTGGCGAGCCAGCCATTAGGACGACTTTTAAATGGGTTGCGGCGCGTGCGAATGACAAAAATAACGAGCACTTGCGTGGAAATTGATTCAACAAACCAGCCTGTACGAAACAATGCCTCGTGAGCATTTAATACCACCAGCATTACGTAGAACGTCAGAAAGTCGAATATGGAACTGACCGGCCCGACAATCAGCATGAAGTTGCGGATGAAGCGCATATCCCACTGCCGCGGTTTTTTCAGGTATTCCTGATCTACATTGTCGAATGGGATCGTGACTTCTGATAAATCATAAAGTAAGTTGTTAAGTAGGATTTGTATCGGCAGCATGGGCAAAAATGGTAAAAACAGTGAGGCGCCAGCCATGCTGAACATATTGCCGAAGTTGGAACTGGTGCCCATCATCACGTATTTCATAATATTGCCGAAGGTGCGGCGGCCTTCCATCACCCCTAGGTACAATACGTTGAGATCGTGTTTTAGTAATATTAAATCGGCAGCATCCTTGGCCACGTCAACCGCGCTGTCTACTGAAATGCTGACATCTGCCATATGCAGTGACGGCGCATCGTTAATGCCATCGCCCAAGTAACCGACGATATGGCCGCGCTGCTTCAACGCCATCAGCACACGGCTTTTGAGTACAGGCGTGACGCGGCAAAAAAGATTAACGTTTTCAACCCGTGCCTGTAACGCCCTATCGTCCATGAGCGCAATCTCACTACCAGTCAGTATGCCAATGACAGACAATCCAAGTTTGGCGCAGACGTGTTGCGTGACAAGCTCATTATCGCCTGTGACCACTTTAATGGCGATGCCGCTTTTTTGCAGCTGCCCCAGTGCAGCACTGGCACTAACCTTGGGTGGGTCAAGAAATGCTGCGAAACCAGCAAATACAAGTTCTGACTCATCGCTGACAATGGCGTGCCTACTCTCATTCCCTATCTGCCGCCAAGCGATGCCCAATATGCGGAATCCTTGCTGCGCTAGCTTGTCAGACTGATCATTGAGATCCCTCAGTTTGTCGACATCCAGTGGATGTGTAACATCCGGGCTATATTCATAGCTGCTGCACAGACGCAGCACATCTTCTGGTGCACCTTTCACTACAAGAATATGTGCGTGATCATGTTCCAGCAATACCGAGACGCGCCTGCGCTCAAAATCGAAAGGGACTTCGTCTATCTTGCTCCAGGCGCTGACATTGAGTGTTTCATGGCGCAGAATAGCCTCATCGAGCGGACTCTTAAGACCAGTCTCGAAAAAGCTGTTGAGATAAGCCCAGTGCAACACATGCTCGCTCTCATGGCCGCTACAGTCCAGATGCTGTTCCAGCCGTATTTTGGCTTCAGTCAGCGTGCCGGTCTTATCGGTGCAGAGTACGTCCATGCTGCCTAAGTTGTGGATTGCTGACAACCGCTTAACGATGACGTGTTGCTGACTCATCCGCATGGCGCCGCGTGAGAGGGTTACGGTAATAACCATAGGCAGCAACTCTGGCGTTAGCCCTACCGCCAGTGCCAGTGCAAACATAAATGACTCAAGCCAGGGCCGGTGCTGCAACAGATTGACAAGCAGGACAAACATCACCAGGAAAAAAGTCAGTCGCAAAATCAGCATGCCAAAACGGTAGGTACTGTTCTCAAATGCAGTCGCCGGTGGGGTGATACTTAATGTGCTGGCAATATTGCCGAGCGCGGTCTGCGCGCCTGTCATGCAAATTAGCACGCGTGCCGAACCGCTGATCACGTGGGTGCCGGCAAAAACGGCGTTGGATGCACTACCTAAGTCTGCGCTAGTTAAAGCTTCGTTAGTTAAGTTTGCGCCAGTCTGCTCCAACTCTTCTGCATGCTTTTCTATCGGGTATGGTTCGCCGGTCAGTAATGCCTGATTCACGAAAAAATCATCCGCTTCAATCACATGCCCATCAGCAGGCACTAGGTCGCCAGCACTTAGCAGCATAATATCGCCAGATACTAGTAGTTCAACATGGAGTTCAACCGGCTGCTGATCTCTTAATACCGACGCCTTGACCGCGACCGAGTTCCGCAAAGCCTCTGCCGCCCTTTCAGCACGGTATTCCTGCATAAAATCTAGCGTAATACTCAATACCACCATTGAGACGATAATGACAAAGCTTGAGATGTCGGCAGTAAAAGCAGAGAGCACGCTTGCAACTAGCAGCAGGATAACGAGCGGGTTGCGGAAGCGAGATAAAAACTGCAACAGCAGGTTACGTTTTTTGATGGCGCTTACTATGTTAGGGCCAAATTTAGCCAAACGAAGCTCGGCTTCGGCACTGGTTAATCCAGAAGAGCCGGTTTCAAGTTCGCGTTTAAGCGTATCAATAGACTCTAGCCACCATTGCTTATTCAAAGTTAGCTTTCCAAAGTTTATTTAGCTCGTTTTATGAAGACTGCTGGTCAAATCAACGCCAGTACTCAGCATCAGTGAGGTCTTTTACTTAAGTACTGATTAATACACTCTGAATTTAGCGGTTGAATCTGTAGCGCACTTGATTTAAATCAAAAACTATTTGGTGAGCCAACCTAGAATCCCTCGTTGTAATAGCGCGGTATTTATATTAACTATGGATTAATGCACGGAGGAATCTAGAATGGTTAGCCTACAAAAATTAGTTGCTCAAGAATTGATTAGTCAAAAGAACGTCTCTGCCATTACCGCTAATGGCGAAAAAAAATCGGAGCCAAGCAAAACAAAGTCTCGAGCATCAAAAAAAGCGCCAAATTCAGTCTTGGGGATTTCCGAAGAAGAACGTAGACAGATGATCGCCTCCAATGCTTATTTTCGGGCTCAATGCAGAGATTCTTCACCAGAAGACGAAGAGGCTGATTGGCTGGCTGCAGAGGCTGAAATAAATGCAACGCTAAGTAACATTAGCCGGAATTAAATATATTCATCAGTTACTTGGATGAAGCGTAATATTGCTGCTTAGGTAGGGTTTTTTAGGCTGAAATTAAAGACAATCTGTCAAAAATTGGAAGAGGAAAGATGCACTCGATTCTTATACCTATGGATGGGTCAAAACAGGCGCAAAGAGCCCTTAAGCATGCTATTGCCACAATACAGGAAGGATTGGTGGCTGATATTCATGTCATCAATGTGCAGCCCGTGATACTTCCGCTCGGCGAATTGCCGCTGCTTGATTATGAGATGGTAGAAAAGGCGCAGCAGGCACAAGCCAAAAAGCTGCTTAAATCCGCGTGCAGGCCGCTTGATAAAGCTGGCCTGAAATATACCCAGCATTTTGAGCTCGGGCCAGTCGCCAGCACCATTGTCGGCTATGCTAAAACCCACAACTGCGATAGCATCATCATGGGCACACGTGGCATGGGTGCCCTTGGTAACCTGGTGTTTGGCTCCACTGCGAATCAGGTAGTCCACCTTACTGATATACCGGTGACGCTGGTGAAATAAGCGGCTGTACGCGGCAAAAGTAATGAGTTAAGGGTAATAGGTAGCGATCAGCGCCACTTCATTTTTTGAGCCCATTAGCACGGGAACACGTTGGTGCAATCTATCGGGCTGCAGTTCCATGATGCGCTCACGACCTGTTGTTGATAAACCGCCCGCCTGCTCAACAATGAAGCTCATCGGATTGGCTTCATACATTAGGCGAAGTTTCCCTCCTTGTGCTTTGATTTTACTGTCAATTGGGTACATAAAAATTCCGCCGCGGATCAGGATGCGGTGCACTTCTGCAACCATCGAGGCGACCCAGCGCATGTTGAAAGTTTTGCCGCGAGGCCCATCGGCGCCTTGTAGGCATTCTTCTATATA
>DIZU01000035.1:0-4399 GCA_002429455.1 Methylotenera sp. UBA6020
AAAAATTGCGTTAATGACCGCAACCGAAATTGCACCTGCCTCAATTGCCAATCGACCATTTTCAAGTGTAATACCGCCAATAGCCACGGCTGGAATATTTAGTTCATAAGCACGCCTGAATAAATCCAGACTGGCCACGGGCGCCTGTGGCTTGGTACTGGAAGCGAAACATGCGCCAAACGCCACATAGTCCGCTCCCGCTTGTTGCGCACTCAGGGCTAAATCAAACCGGTTATAACACGAGGCACCCAGTATTTTATCTGCGCCCAACCTCGCACGCGCCTCACTTAAATTGCCATCATCCGCGCCCAAATGTACGCCATCCGCATCTAACGTAAGACAAAGCTTGATTGAATCGTTAATGATGAGTGGCACTTGGTAATGTCGGCACAAGGGTAAAATGGCGCGCGCTTGCTGCGTTTGCAATTTATGATTCGCCTGCTTGTTGCGATACTGCAACACGTTTACCCCGCCTTGCAGCGCAGCTTCTACTTTTTTAAGCAGCAAATCTGTATCGGCTTCATCGGGGGTGACGGCGTATAGACCGCTTATCATAGGAGAGGGCCGTTGAATAGTTAATGCGCTTTAACGCTGCCGTCGCCACTGCTAACTACCGCATCCTCTTCGTCGCGCGCCCAAAACATGCGGTCTGGGATGTATTGCCCCATCCCCGGTCTAAAGCCGTTTTTAAGCGTTTGCCAGGTGTATTCCTGCGCTTCTTCAATCGCTTCTTCCATGGTGAGGCCGTGTGCCATACATGCGGCAATTGCGCTGGTTAATGTGCAGCCAGAACCATGATAACTGCCCGCCAAACGCTCCCATTTGTAAGCTTTAATGAGCTTACCGCCACCATACAAAGTGTTGGTCACCTCTAGTGTGCGCTCGTGCGTGCCGGTAATCAGCACGTATTCACTGCCCATGGCTAGCAAACGCGCGGCGCTTTCATCCAATGACGTCAGCGCAATCTCATCGGTATCGTCGGCAAAGGCAAATCGGCGTGCTTCCAGGCTGTTTGGCGTAATCAAGGTCGCTTGCGGAAACAACAACTCGATCATCGCATCCATCATGTCATCATTGGTTAAGTCATCACCACGGCCAGAGGTTAAAATCGGATCGATCAGCAATGGCACATCCGGATAATCTGCCATGATTTCTGCAATCACGGCGATATTCTCCACCGAACCCAACAAGCCGAGCTTGAAGGCCGAAACTTGCACATCTTCTAGAATAGCGCGTGCTTGGTCATTCACCCAATCGGCATCCATCGGTAACACGCTATCTACGCCTATCGTATCCTGCACGGTAATTGCCGTCACCACGGAAAGCGGGTGGCAGCCAATACTGGCAAACGTGAGAATATCAGCCTGCAAACCCGCACCGCCACTTGGATCTGTGGCAGCAAAAGTCATTACTGAAGGTGGTGCTTGATTAGCCATAGTATTTATCGTTAAGTCTTATCATCATAAATGGAGCGGGTGACGGGAATCGAACCCGCGTATCGAGCTTGGGAAGCTAGCGTTCTGCCATTGAACTACACCCGCGTTATAACCTACTGTTAATAAAAATAGTTTTAGTAGGCAGTTTTAAATAGCGTCATTCTCAAGCGGCATTTTACCACCAATACTGCGCGGCACTATGAATCTCTGGGAATCTCTAGCTTGAAAAAGAACTTAGGGTACTTAATATTTCTGACAGACTAAAACCGCCCGCCATAGGCGAGTAACAAAAAGTCCAATAAGTTAAAAGAATAAAGGAATCATCATGGCAAAAACTCCGCCTCTTCAACTTGCGGTTGCTAAGCTGTTACAGCCCTATTTTTTTAAACAATGGCTATTTTTAGCACCCATTATCTACCAATCAATTCCCCTAGGATAATTGATTGCACGCTATCTATCCGCCTTATTAAAGTGTAAGTCTGCGCCGTTGTAAAGTACATATACACCATAGCCAAACTGACTTGAGTGGTCGCCGGTGACCAGAAGGGTTACCGGGGAAGCCAGCCTTCTTCGGTGGCGGTAACTTGCTAAAGCCCTTGTGACAGGGCTTTAGCTACTTGGTTTTCATGATTCAAGGTAATTGTCTTACCTTTTAATAATGAATAAGAAACGGATGAGCCATGAATACAAAGGGTGCACATCGTAACCATTGGCTATACTTGGCCATTACTTTTTTACTTGCGTCGACAACGGCAGCGGCTAAGCCTAGGGTCATATTGCCTGATCCAGTGAACGTAGACGAGCTTAACCTTGAGGAACTGCTAAAGGTCAAAGTCACCACGGCTTATCGCAAGTCTCAAAACCTGCAAGACGTAGCCGCTGCTGCATTTGTCATCAGTCGTGAGGATATTGAGCGTTCAGGGGCTACCAGCATTCCGGAAGTACTGCGGATGGCGCCAGGGGTGAATGTGGCGCGCATCGACAGTAATCGCTGAGCGGTAAGTGCGCGCGGCTTCAACGGCCGCTTCTCCAATAAACTGCTGGTGCTGCTCGATGGTCGCGCGATCTACTCCCCACTATTCTCCGGCGTTATCTGGGAAGCGGAAGACACGCTGCTGGAAGACATTGATCATATCGAAGTCATCCGCGGACCGGGTGCTGCCATGTGGGGATCTAACGCCGTGAATGGCGTGATCAACATCATCACCCGCAAAGCCCGCGAGACTCAGGGCAATCTGTTGATCGCGGGTGCCGGTACCGAGGAACGCGCTTTTGGCGCCTTCCGCCATGGTGGAAAATCTGCGGATGGCTACTATCGAGTCTGGGGCAAAGCCATTACGCGTGATGAATCAACCAATCTCGCCAACCAAAATGGCAACGATTATTCGGATGCCGGCCGCATCGGTTTTCGTGGCGACTGGCCGTTAAATGATGGAAATAGCTTAATGGTGAGCGGCGCAGCCTATGACAGCTCCTCTGGTGACCGCTGGAACATTCCCGATGTGACTTCAGCGCAGGGTTTTACCCCATCCAATATAAAACAAACCAACAAAGGTCAAAATATCCTGGCCCGCCACGAATGGCAGCTGGGAAATAGCTCGGAGGCCAGCCTGCAAGGCTATGTGGATCATTCCGAGTTCATATTGCAGAATGCCATTCACGAGAGGCGCACCACGATCGACCTCGACTTCCAGCATCGGTTTAGCCCTGGACAACGGCATGACCTGATTTGAGGTGTGGGCTACCGAAATTCTCAAGACCACATTGATACAGATGGCATCCTGAATGTGCTGCCAAAACGTAGCAATTTCAGGCTTGCCAGCGTATTTGTGCAAGACGACATCAGCCTAAAGCCCGACACATTGCGCCTCATGCTGGGCATGCGGCTAGAGCACAACAGCTACACCGGCTTTGAGCCACAGCCGAACGCCCGCATGATCTGGACACCCAACCCCAGACAGACGCTATGGGGTGCAGTATCCCGCGCCGTGCGCACACCTTCCCGCGCTGAACTGGACAGTCAGTTGGATGTAGGGGTGCTACCCAACCCGCTCAATTTACCGCCTGGTTTCGAAATACCAGCCCTATTGCGCTACATGCCAAGTACCAATCAAAAACTCTCGGCAGAGAAAATAACAGCTTACGAACTTGGCTATCGCCATCAATTTAGCCCGCGACTTTCGCTGGATGCGGCGGCTTTCTTTAATGACAGCGAGAATTTACTTTCGGCAAATCTTGGGGTACAGCAATTTCAGCTTTTGCCAGTACCGTATATTCTGCAGCCCCTTATCCCCAACAACCATCTTAGTGCACAGAGCCATGGTCTGGAATTGGTAGTGGATTACCACCCTTTGCCGTGGTGGCGCATACAGCCCACTTACTCTTACCTGCATGTCATCACGCATGCACCGTCAAACGACGCTGCTGAACAGAACAATGCCATCGTTGCCGAAATCAGCGCACCCAAACATCAGCTATCACTGCGCTCATCCATGACTTTTCAAGAAAAACGACAACTGGATATCTGGTTGCGCCATATGAGCGCGCTGGGAGATCGCGTTGCAAGCTACAGCGCACTGGATATACGGTATGCCTGGCACCCGGTGAACAATGTGGAATTGTCGGTAGTTGGGCAAAACTTGCTCGACCGCCGACACCCGGAATTCAGCCCGGATATTTTACCTTCGCAGACACTGCAAATCGAACGCAGCCTATATTTCAAAGCCAAGTGGGAGTTTTAAAAGAGTGGTGCGTAATTTATTTTCTGCCTTTAGGCTGAACGGTTGCGCAGCGCTCCGTGCCGAGCATCTGCATGACCATTAACCGCGCGCTGTTAGCAGGCATGGGCCTGTGGCTGTTATTTGCGGCTTTCGGTGCACATGCAGCAACCGTGCCTGAAGCCCCTGAACTGAAGGCGGCTTTTATTTTTAACTTTAGCCTGTTTACCACCTGGCCAAAAATGA
>DIZU01000035.1:4636-4895 GCA_002429455.1 Methylotenera sp. UBA6020
CAGGAGGCGCGTAGCTGTCAGGTGCTGTTTATTGATGCCAGCGAATATGAGCACATCGCCGCCATTACCAGTGAACTGCAAGGCATGCCGGTGCTGACAGTGGCATAATCCGGCATATTGGACCCACGTGCAGTCCACATTCTGCTCTTGCAAGCGAACGGCCGGATGGCTTTTGAAGTGAACCAGACTTTGGCTGCCGCTGACGACCTAAACTTAAGCTTCAAACTACTCAAGCTGGCAAGAAAGGTATATTGACCAA
>DIZU01000035.1:5184-12858 GCA_002429455.1 Methylotenera sp. UBA6020
ATCATGGTCGTGCTGTTGGGAGAAATGCTAATCATTTTTGTGTTAAATGCCTGGTTAACCATTAATAACAGCCTGCATGATGCACGCTATAGTCTGGCTACTTTAGCGGAGGCTACCGGGCATAATCTGGAAGGACCACTGATCTTCAAGGATGATAAAGGTGCACAGGAAGCATTGCAAAGCTTGCGCGCCAACTCAAGTATCGTTCTGGCAGAAGTGAGGAATCCCAGCAACGAGGTGCTGGCGCAATACGCAAAAGAAGGCCCGGAAAGAAATATCAGCGCATTGGCACTGATGTTGCCAGTGAACCATACACTCGTGATCAATCAGGCGGTCGTGATTGGCGATCAAACACTAGGCATGCTGACCGTCAAGTCGAGCTTAAACGCCGTATGGGAGTCACTCATTCACCATTTAATGCAAATGGCTACGGTAGTCGCGTGTGCACTCTTGATCGCGGTCTTTCTTGCCAAACGGCTATCTGCGATGGTGGTCGATCCGATCCAGCAAATTGCCTCAACGGCTCGCAAGATCACACGTGGTGGCGACTACACGCTGCGGGTCAACAAAATCTCCGAAGACGAAGTCGGTCTGCTTACCGATGAATTCAACAGCATGCTGGTCGAGATCAATCAGCGTGATCATGCCTTGCAGGAAAGCAGTGCACGACTGGCTTTTGCCCTGCAGGGAGCTAATGATGGCTTGTGGGACTGGAATCTTGAGACTAACGACATCTACTTTTCACCACGCTGGAAATCCATGCTCGGTTACAACGAGGACGAGTTAAGCAATAACCTGGATACCTGGGCCAGCCTGATTGATCCTAACATGAAGGATGCGGCGTTGAAGCAGGTTTCAGAATACATTGAAGGTCAAGCACTCAAGTATGAAGCCGAGTTTCGCATGCAGCATAAAGCCGGTTACTGGGTCGAGATTTTGTCGCGCGCCAAACTGGCGACGGATAACGAGGGGAATTTACTAAGCCCCCGACGTCTTGTTGGCACACATATGGACATAAGCGAGAGAAAACACACTGAACAAGAATTACGTATTGCGGCTACCGCCTTTAATGCGCAGGAAGGCATGATCGTCACCAATGCCCATAATTTCATTCTGCGGACCAACCTCGCCTTCACTGATATTACCGGCTACTCTGCTGAAGAAGTGATTGGCAAAACCCCGCAGATGCTAAGCTCCGGTTGCCATGATGCAGAGTTTTATGCCGCAATGTGGGCCTGCATCAACGAGGCGGGTACATGGCAGGGCGAAATCTGGAACCGGCGCAAAAATGGTGAGGGATACCCAGGCTATCTCATCATCACAGCGGTGAAGGGCTCGAATGGCATCGTGACCAATTACGTTGGCACCATCACCGACATCGCCTTGCGCAAGGAAGCGGCGATCAAAATTGAGCAGCTAGCATTCTACGACCCGCTAACCCAATTGCCGAACCGACGCCTGCTGACGGATCGCCTGAATCAGGCACTTGCGGCCAGCAACCGTAGTCAGCGGCATGGGGCGCTGCTTTTTATTGACATGGATAACTTCAAGACACTCAATGACACCCTTGGGCACGACATGGGCGACATGTTGCTACAGCAAGTTGCCAAACGGCTTTTAGGTTGTGTGCGGGAAGGCGACACGGTGGCCCGGTTGGGCGGCGATGAATTCGTCGTCATGCTGGAAAATCTTAACGTAAAAAGCATTGAAGCCACAGCCGAGACAAAGGTTATCGGGGAAAAAGTCCTTGCCGCGCTCAATCAATCCTACCAACTGGATGAGCACCATTATCGTAGCACTTCAAGTATCGGCATCACCTTGTTCTGCGATCACCTGAGTCCCATTGAGGAGCTACTCAAACATGCCGATATCGCCATGTATGAATCCAAGCTGGCGGGGCGCAACACGTTGCGCTTCTTTAATCCGGACATGCAGGCAACCATCAACATGCGCGCTACGCTGGAGGAAGACATGCACATCGCCGTGCAGGAGTCACAATTTATACTCTACTATCAGCCACAGGTAGATAGTCGTAATTGCCTGCTAGGTGTGGAGGCACTGGTGCGCTGGCAACATCCGACGAGAGGGCTCGTGTTTCCACAAGAGTTCATTCCCTTGGCGGAAGAAACGGGACTGATTCTGCAATTAGGACGCTGGGTACTGGTAACCGCCTGTACTCAATTAGTCACCTGGGCAACCCGGTCAGAAACGTGTCAGCTCACCATATCCGTGAATGTAAGCTCACGCCAATTTCACCAGTTGGATTTCGTGGATCAAGTACTCAGCATCATTGAGGTGACCGGCGCCAATCCACATAAGCTTAAACTGGAACTGACAGAAAGCCTGCTACTGGATGATGTTGAAGCAACCATTGCAAAGATGACCGCGCTTAAATCTAAAGGCGTCAGCTTCTCACTGGATTATTTTGGTACGGGATACTCATCGCTCAGTTACTTGAAGCGCCTGCCGCTAGATCAATTAAAAATTGACAAGTCATTCGTGCAGGATGTCTTGATTGACCCCGATGATGCCGCACTTGTCCGTACGATTGTGGCCTTGGCACAGAGCATGAATCTGCAGGTGATCGCCGAGGGCGTGGAAACCGAAGGCCAACGAGACTTCCTGGCAAAAAATGGTTGTCATCATTATCAGGGATACCTGTTCGGCAAGCCGGTGCCGATAGATGAACTTAACATACACGGTTATCCGTTACTGACTTCTGTGTTGGTAAAGCCGCACTAAAAACCATTTTTCAAACATTCTCTTTAAGTATTACGCCACAATTTTTCTGGCGCCTTATGGCATCACTCCACCACCCACCCATTCGGGCTCAAACCGCCAGCAAGTACTACCCTTGAGCTTATGCTATAGTGCAATCGCATGATTAGTGTTTTATAATAATCATGCGATTGCATCTCTTTGAGCTGCACTTGAGGGGAACACTTGTGGCCGCCAAGAAAGAAACCAAAAAATCCACTGACCAAACGCCAGTTGATACTGTACCTGATACAGCTTTCCCAATCATCGGCATGGGAGCTTCTGCGGGCGGACTGGAGGCATTCGAGCAGTTTTTTCGTCATGTTCCACCCAACTGCGGCATGGCTTTTGTACTGATGCAGCATCTGGACCCCAGCCATAGCAGCATTCTCAGCCAAATTCTGCAGCGCACCGCGACTATAACCAGTGGTCGAGGCGCAAGATCAAATGGCCGTCGCACCCAACAATATCTATGTGATTCCACCTAACCGTGACATGGCGATTTTTCACGGCAAACTGCAATTGAATCTCCCCCACGAGCCACGCGGACAGCGCCTGCCGATTGACGCATTCATGCGCTCTCTGGCCGAGGATCAGGGAGAAAAATCCATCGGCATTGTGCTTTCCGGTACCGATGGCACCTTGGGCTTACGCGCCATTCTTGGCGCTGGCGGCATCTCTCTGGTGCAAACCCCCGCAACGGCGAAATTTGAAGGTATGCCAGCTAGCGCCATTCATTCCGGTTATGCCACACATGTATTACCTGCAGATGAAATGCCAGAGGCGCTAATGGGCGATCTGCATCACTTGATTATGCATCACGAAACACCACTACCGATTGCCGTCAGCGGTATGAACCGTATTCTGATGATGCTGCACAGTAGCTGTGGCCACGATTTTTCCCAATACAAAAAAACCACCATCACGCGTCGCATTGAGCGGCGAATGTCACTGCATAACATTGAAGACGCAGAAATTTATGTGCGCTTTCTCAAAGAGCATCCGGCCGAGGTGCAGTTGCTATTCAAGGAGCTGTTGATCAACGTAACCAGCTTTTTTCGTGACGCCGAAGTTTTTGTCGAGCTTAAACAAGAGATTTTGCCGCAACTATTGGCCGACAAGAACGAAGATTACGTGTTTCGCGTTTGGATCGCCGGTTGCGCAACCGGCGAAGAAGCTTACTCCATTGCCATTCTGCTGCGCGAATGGATGGAAGAGAACCATCGCATCATCCGAACCCAGATTTACGCCACCGATCTTGATGATGACGCTATTGCTGTGGCCCGTGCAGGCCTTTATCTGCCCAACATCACACAGGATGTCTCTCCCGAACGATTACGCCGATTTTTTATCAAGGAAGACGCTGGCTACCGGGTAAAAAAAGAGATTCGCGAAATGGTGGTATTTGCTGTGCAAAACGTCATCAAAGACCCGGCATTTACCAAGCTAGACCTGCTCAGTTGCCGCAACTTGATGATCTACCTTGAGCCAGTATTGCAAAATCGGCTGATCCCCGCCTTCCATTACTCGCTAAAACCAAGCGGCGTGCTTTTACTTTCACCATCGGAAAGCATTGGTAATCATACCGAACTATTTGAGCCGATCAGTCGCAAGTGGAAATTGTATCGCGCCACGCACTCTGCCGCATCTGCCCGTAGATTAATATCTAGCGGCTTGTCATGGGCCGTAAATGGCGCGAGTAGCTCGCCATCTGTAGCAGTAAAAAAATCTAGAGAGACCAATTTTTCTGAATTGGCTCGGCGTGCGCTGCTACAGTTTTATGCGCCGGCTTCCGTAGTGACCGATTTGCAGGGCAATATTCTGTATGTGCATGGTGAAACCGGAAAATACTTACGCCCTGCGCCCAGTCAGGCCACCCTCAATGTCATCGAAATGGCACGTGCAGAATTACAGCTGGAATTGCATGCGGCGATTTATGCGGCTGCCAGCGAAGGCACGCCAACATTGAGCCGAGAGCTCTCAATCAAGACCAACGATGGTTTGTCGACAATGAGCTTCAGTCTGCGCCGGCTAGCGGGCCCGAAGGCAGGCGATGGCATGCTGCTGCTGAGCTTTCAGGATGTGGCAACGCCTGTCACTAGCAAACTCAAGCGCCGTCTACGCAACACAGAAAGCCCGGCTCAACTGCGTATCGAGGCGCTGGAAATGGCTGAAGGCATTGTGAATACGGTACGCGAGCCACTTGTGGTGCTAGACAGCACCTTGCAGGTGGTTTCTGTTAGCCACTCGTTTTATCAGGTATTCAAAACGACGCCTAACGAAGTCGTGCATCGGCCAATCTACGAGTTGGGTAATAGCCAGTGGGATATCCCGGCATTACGCAATCTGCTGGAAGCGGTTCTTATGCATGGTGAGACGTTTGAGAACTACTTGGTAGAGCATGATTTTCCGGTGATCGGTCATCGAAAAATGCTGCTTAACGCCCGTCGCATCGCAAGTAAGATGGGCCACGCACAACTGATTTTGCTGACAATGGAGGAAGTCAAATGAACGACATGCTATCTGGCAGACCCAAGACACCATACGCTCGCAAAAATCTTCGGCCCGAAGCGGAGTCGAAACTGATTAATCAGCCCGTCGCTGAATCCGCCCATGCCGAAACTACCGAAAAAATGTTACACGAGCTTCAGGTGCACCAGATCGAGCTGGAAATGCAGAACGAGCAGTTACGGCAGGCTCACCTGGCCTTGGAAGAATCACGCGACCGCTATCTCGATCTCTTTAAGTTCGCGCCTGTCGGCTACTTTACCCTCACGGCTACAGGCCTGATTGCCGAAGTAAACTTTGTCGGTGCAGCGCTATTAGGCGTTAAGCGTAAAAAATTGCTGTTACGCCCTTTTTCCCGATACGTTGCCTCAGAGTGTTTCGACCAGTTTCACCTGCAAATTTCACGCTTAATCCATCAGGATGAACAACAACGTTACGACCTGCAAATCAAATGTGAAAATGGCGAATCGCACTATGTCCATGTGGATGCAGCGCGTGTAAAAACGGAAGACGGCAAGATAACACTGCGGATTACGCTGACTGACATTACCGACAACAAGCGTGTAGAAGATGCACTAAGGAAAACAACCGATTATCTGGATAAGCTGATAGAGCACGCCAATGGCCCCATCGCCGTTTGGGATGCATCATACCGGATAACAAAGGTTAATCGGGCAGTTGAGAACTTAACTGGCTTGAAAGCTAGTGAAATCATGAGTCAGCCGATTGACATGCTGTTTACTGCCAATGACGGTGACAGTGAAGATGTGATGACAAAGATTCAGCTCACAATGCAAGGTGAGCACTGGGAATCACTAGAGATTCCGATGCGGCATAAGTCGGGGGCAATCAGGGTCATCTCGTGGAACTTCGCAACCCTTTATTTGGATGATGGTAAAACCGTACGGGCCATCATTGCACAGGGGCAGGATATTACTCAGCGCAAACTATCCGATACGGACCTGCGCATTGCTGCCACGGCTTTTGAGGCACAAGAAGCTATCATGGTGGCTGATGCGCAGCGCATTATTATCCGTGTGAACACGGCATTTACATTCTTGACTGGCTACAATGCAGAAGAAGCTATCGGGCAACCAGGATCATTGCTCAGATCCGAACGGCATGATGCGGCTTTCTTCCAAGAGTTGTGGGAAACCAGTGAGCGTAACCACTACTGGCAGGGAGAAATCTGGACTAAGCGCAAAAATGGCGAGGAATTTCCGGCATGGTTGACCATTACCTCTGTGTTTGGCGATGATGGTAGTATCGCCAATTATGTCGGCACTTTTATGGATATATCCCTGCAAAAGCAGGCAGAAAAAGTGCTGCTGGACGCTCGAAAACGTCTGGAAAAGCAAGTAGAGAAAACCGTTACCGAGCTGGCGCAACTCAAGGAAGAAACCGGAGAACTTAATACCGCACTAAAGGTAATGATCAAACTCCGGCAAACAGAAAACTCCGATGCCAAAAATATGCTTATCCTTGAGCTTAAACAAGAAGTGATGCCATTTTTACAAAGGTTGAAAAATGGTAACCACGATACTAAGCAAATTCGCTTAATCAGTACGCTGGATGCTAACCTGCAACGATTGGTTTCGTCTTACGGCTGCTCAACCACCATCACCTCATCCTACAAGAGTTTAACACCCAAAGAAATTCAGGTAGCGTCGATGGTAAGGGAAGGATTTTCTACCAAGGTAATCGCTGCGACCTTGTCTCTATCACCCGAAACCATCAGTATCCACCGCAAAAATATCCGCAAAAAGCTCGGTCTGGATAGCAAGGCGGATAATCTTCGTAGCCACTTGATCACCTTCGAAAAGTAGCGGGTTATCACCTAACATCTCATCACCAACGCCCCTCTCTTTCCTCCCGATTGGTTATCTCTTATAGCCATTGCTTACCAGTTTTATGCCATTCTTAAGTAATTGCATATGCTATTTTTCACGCCTAGTATGAGAGCGTGGGTTTTTGACGATGATTATTGCCTTAAATGTTGTATTGAAAGGCAAGATCATTTTTTCTATGTCATGGGAAAGCTTCTCGGGGAACGAAAATGAAATATACATCAGATGCAAAAAGTAAAAATCAGAAATCCCCGTATGACAGAGAGTCATATACTGACCGACACGCGCACAAGTTTGCCTCATTAGCCTACCATCATGCTAAACAGCGCGGCGTTTTGACAGACGAGGATGTGCTGAAATCGTTGAAAGACGAGAAAGAATTTAACGATAGCTTGAAGAACAACGCTTAGCATAATAACTGTGTGTAGCAAGAAACTCGAAAAAGCTTGCATAACAGGTCATTTCTGGCGGAACCGTGGGTTAATGTTCATTAACTTAAACCGCTCAAAAAACCCAATTACACCGTGCTGCACAGGACCAATCTGCGATTACAGCAGGCTTT
>DIZU01000175.1:0-1675 GCA_002429455.1 Methylotenera sp. UBA6020
TGCCTTGCAGTGATACCTGGCCGGTTAAATCACCGGCTTTGGCGCCTTCTATGATGTCGTGCGTTTCTGCTACGGCCGATTCCAAGATGGCGGCGTTATGATGTTGCTCGGTAACATCTGTGGCAAATTTGACTACTTTAAAAGGCTTGCCGTTTGCATCAATAATCGGGTTATAACTGGCCTGCATCCAGACTTCCATGCCACCTTTGCCGATACGTTTATAAACTGCAGCATCAAAGTCACCACGGTTAAGTTTTTCCCAAAAAGCCTTATATTCTGCACTGTTAGCATAAGATTGCTCCACAAGCCGGCTATGATGCTGCCCGACAAGTTCATTTTCTGAATAGCCCGTCATTACGGCAAAGTTTCTATTCACTTTGATCACTTTTCCATCCATGCCAAATTCTACAGCACCTAGCGCCCTGTTAACCGATTCCAGCTGCCCCATATTATCAGCGGCTTGCAGCCTTTGTTCAGTGATATCAATTGTAAAATTTACAATTTTTAATGGCTTACCGTTAACATCGTTAATCGGGTTATAAGAGGCTTGAATCCAGACTTCTTTACCATTCTTGGCAATGCGCTTGTATTGGCCTGCATCGCTTCCGCCTTTTACCAGCTTGTCCCACAATGTTGCATATTCTGCACTTTTGGCAAAAGTTGGGTCTAATACCATGCCTACTTGCTGGCCAACCAATTCACTTGCGTTGTAGCCTAACATTTTGAGGTAGGTTTCATTCGCTTTAAGGACTTTCCCATCAAGACTTATCTCAACCACACCTTGTGTGTTATTAATCGCGGACAATTGCCCCACTGCGTCTAAATCTTCCAGTGCCTTGCGTCGCGATGCGGTCACATCACGCCATTCCAGCACATTGCCGACATGCTTACCGCTGTGGCAATAAGTAGCCATAACATTAAGAGCAATAGTTAAGCTCCCAACTTTAATGTCTGTTTTAATAGGCAAACGTGAAGTGTCTGCTAATGCTTGACGTTGAAGTTCCGGCTGCTTTTGAAACACATCAATGCAAGTACCTATTAAATTTATAGGGTCGAATGATGGAAATGCTGTTTTAAATTCAGCAGCATTTCCACTAAATAAGCTAACACCGGCTTTATTGACATAAGTGACAATAAAATCACGATTTATCATCAGAATGGCTGCAGATGAACCTTCCATCGCATTTTTAATCGCCAGCAGAATCTCTTCACGAGCCTTTAATTCACCAATCAATCGATCTTTTTCTGCAATCTCTTTTGCTTTTGTTATGGCCAGAGCATTTAACCTAACAATCTCTTTTGTATTTTTCGATGTAAAAAAATCGGCAATCATGGCATCCATCCTCAAACTTGAATAAAATTAATTTCAAATACTGCTATCACTATGCTTAACAGGCCAGCCATTTCATTGGAAACCCATTAATGAAGATCACTACAATAATTTCCTGCTTTAATACTTTGCTCAAACCAGTCATCACACTGAACAACCAAGTCTGCCGTTGATCAGCTATATCCGTACTCTATTTAAAGGCTTCAACTAATATCACAATTAATGAATCGCACTATCTAAGAGTTCCATTTCCTGGCTGCTCATTAATTGCTCAATATCCACAAGAATAAGCATTTGTGATTCCACCGTGGCTAAGCCAACAATGTATTTAGTATCAATGCTGGT
>DIZU01000175.1:1823-4413 GCA_002429455.1 Methylotenera sp. UBA6020
ATGTATTTAGTATCAATGCTGGTCACTAAATCCGGTACCGCACGTATCTGGCTATCTTGCAGTGCCATTACATCTGAAACACCATCCACAACAATACCAACGACGCGCCCGCCCAGATTAAGAATAATCACCACGGTGAATTCGTTATATTCGACCTTGCCAAGGTGAAACTTGATGCGTAGGTCTACAATCGGCACAATCTTGCCACGTAAATTGACCACGCCTTTAATGAATTCTGGCGTATTGGCGATATGCGTCACAGCGTCGTAACCGCGAATCTCCTGCACTTTCAAAATTTCCAGTCCGTATTCTTCAGTGCCTAATACAAAAGTGAGATATTCACCTGCTGCGCTGTTTGTTTTTGCACTGGACGTGCTGGTGACAGTATCGGTATTCATACTCATGACGTTAGCTCCTTAGACATTACTTGATTTTGTGTTGTTTGGGCACTGTGGTGTGAAAATGGCATGGCACCAGTGAGGTAATTAGTCGTTTGCCCCATTTGAATCAAGGCCGCTACATCCAAGATCAAAGCAACACAACCATCGCCCATAATGGTGGCACCTGACACCCCTGGTACTTTTTTATAATTGGTTTCCAGGCTCTTAATCACGACTTGTTGCTGTCCTACTAGGCGATCAACAAATAAGGCAGACTTTTTACCGTCGGCTTCGAGCAATACCAATACGCCTTCCGTAGGGTCAGTAATATCGGTGTGCTGATTAAATAAGTGATGCAGTGCAATAATTGGCAGATACTCACCACGTACATGCACCATGCGGCCTTCACCAGTCACGGTTTTAATATCTTCAGCACGAGGCTGTAACGTTTCTACAATGAGATTCAACGGAATGACATAAATACTGTTTCCCAAAGACACCGACATGCCATCTAAAATCGCCAAGGTAAGTGGTAGCGCAATAGATATCGTGGTGCCATAACCTAATGCAGAGCGTATTTCAACTACACCACCCATCGCACTGATATTTCTTTTCACCACATCCATGCCTACTCCGCGACCTGAAACATCCGTCACAACTTCCGCAGTGGAAAATCCGGGCGCAAAGATGAGTTGGAACACCTCAGTATCAGTCATGTTTTCGCTTACTGGCAAGCCACTTTTTTGTGCTTTTGCCAGCAATTTGCTTCGATTTAACCCAGCACCATCATCCGTCACCTCAATAACGATACTGCCGCCTTTGTGCGCGGCAGACAGCGTTAACACGCCAATTTCACTTTTGCCTATAGCACTACGGTTTGCTGGAGTTTCAATACCATGATCAACACTGTTGCGTACCAGATGGGTCAGTGGGTCTACAATCCGCTCAATTAAGCCTTTATCCAGCTCGGTAGTGGCACCGACCGTCACAAATTCTACTTTTTTGCCTAACTTGGCAGCCAAATCGCGCACCATGCGAGGAAAACGTGAAAAGACAAAGTCCATGGGCATCATACGAATGGACATCACCGACTCTTGCAAATCACGCGTGTTACGCGTGAGTTGTCCGACGCTGTTAATCAAGGGTTCATGTTGCACTGGATCAAGCATGCTGATGCGTTGCTCGATCATCGCTTGCGTGATAACCAATTCACCTACTAGATTAATTAATTGGTCGACTTTTTCTATGCCAACGCGAATTGAAGACGTTTCGGCGTTTGCAGGTGCTTTGTCTGACTCGCGCCTACCTAAGTTTTTCTTTTCTGCGGGTTCAACAACGGCGGTGTTGACTGCAACAGGAGTACTTACAGCAACAGTATGTGCAGGTGGGACAGTGTCATCGCCTATCAGTGTGGTAACGACTGCATCCGCATGAGGGCTAAAGGGAGCAAAAAAGCCATAACCCTCTTCTATATCAACTTTACCTTCTTCGGCGAACAAACCGTAGCCAACCTCCTCATGAATAGCTACACCAGATTTAGCCGCTGTTTTTGCCACAACTGGCTCAACAGCCGCTTCGATTACTGGCGTTGATGCAACAGGTGCTGATGTAGCGGCTACTGATACAACGGGCGCTGATGCGGCTGGCACTAATGTAATGACCAAATCATCAGGATCAAGCACAAATGAACAGATCGAGACAATATCCGCCTGCGTTGAATCTGTGGTGAGTGTAAATACATACCGGCCATTTTCCTGTTTGCTGGAAACCACTTCACCAAACAGACCCAGCTCTTCTTGCAAGTTGGCAACATCTTTTTCTGTAATTTCCGGTAACACAATGTTAAAGCGATTTAATCCATCGGCAGGTGCTTGCGCTATTACTTCTGGCAGCTTTTCCACCACCACAGGCGCCGCTGCAGGGGCCGCAATCGGAGCTGGCGCCATGGGTACTGGCGTTATTACAACGCCGCCGGCTTCAGAAAGTGACTTCAGCATCATCTTGACGTCTGCCACCTGATTCTCATCAACCAAGGTGGCAAGACGATGTCCATCCACCTCCATTTTCAACACGTCTTTTGCCGCCAGGAAGGCATCCACATGCTCAGCTGTAATCGCCATTTCATTTTTGCGGATTTTATCCAGCAAATTTTCCAGAACATGGGTAATTTCCGTCATGTCCATAAAGCCGAAGGTGGCGGCACCGCCTTT
>DIZU01000220.1:0-1327 GCA_002429455.1 Methylotenera sp. UBA6020
GGGCTCATGGTGGACGAAGTGCTGGGCTGGGAGGAGTTTGCCGCCGTCGATCTCAAACCGGTACCGGAGGTAATGCACCGCATGCTGCAGGTAGAGATTGTCGAAGGGCTGGTGCAGCAGGAGAAAGATTACCTGATCGTACTTGATGCCTGGCGGCTGGTATCGGATGCGCAGATGGAAGCGTTGTTCGCGTTTATGCGGACGTAGGGAGGGCTTACAAAGTCGTAGGCACCACAAGGGTACTCCGATTTGCTAAGCTCTAAAGCACTTGCAAAGTCGTATGCGGGAATGACCTGATTGTAAGCTTTTAGGGCTAATAATTATTCGTGTAAAGGTCTTATCTAATCCATTCGCCATCTATCAATTTCTCCAGTGGCTTAAAGTTCTCTTTATAGGCCATTTTTTGACTGTCTTTAATCCAGTAGCCTAAATATAAGTAGGGTAAGTTTAAGCTTTTGACCCAGTCAATTTGCCAAAGTACGTTATAAGTGCCGTAACTGGCACGTTTAATAGGGTCGCCATCACTGGCTTTTGCATCGCAGGCTTCGTAAAAGGTATAAACGGCGGAAATGCCATCGTGCACAAGATCAATCACACTGACCATTTTAAGTTGGTCGCCTTCTCTAAATTCAACCATTATACTTTCAACATTGGTTTGGCATAAAAAACTGCGGTATTGCTCGGCATCGTCCTGGTCTTGCTTGTCGTCTTGATTTAACTTGCCGTCCTTTAATTTGCCTTTCTGATTTAACTCTTCATTAGGATGCCGTGCCTTCTGGTAGGCGGCGTAGAGCGCATAATGATCAGCATGAAACGCAACAGGCAGGATGGTCGCTGTGAGGTTTTGATGTTGTTTGTAAGCGCGCTTTTGGCTGCGGCTGGGAACAAAATCTTGCACAATGATGCGTACTGGTACGCCACTCCCGGCAGTTTTCGCAATGTGGGCGGTAAGCAAATTTGCCGCTACGTCTGAAGCCTTGTTGTATCAAGCCGCTATAAACATTGGCATCAATCAGGTGTTGGGGTGAAGCGATCAAACTTTGTGCGAGTCTGTTAGGCAAATAGCCACAACTATAAGCAGTGGTCACGTAAAACTGCAGTTTTTGTAGAGATTTGTCGCTAGGTAAGCTCATGTCAAAATTATAAACCTATAATTAGTTGGAGAGATGACCATGTCTTGATATACACGTCACGATACAACGATGCAGACCTTGCCTCTTACTAATCAAGTATCAATATTGTGTATCAATATAGACAACTGTTTTATAAAATCATCACGAGAAATTTCGTGTGCTCCAAGGCTTGCCAAGTGGGCTGTTTTCATTTG
>DIZU01000220.1:1599-2111 GCA_002429455.1 Methylotenera sp. UBA6020
GCCACTTTTGAGGCATCCGTTACATGGTGAAACATGCTTTCTCCATAAAACATCTTGCCTATTTTCACGCCGTAGCAGCCGCCTACTAATCGGTTGTCGAGCCATGTTTCGGCTGATATTGCGTAGCCTGCATCAAACATGGCGCAGTAGGCTTCAATGATGTTTTCAGTAATCCATGTTCCTTGTTGAGCGCCTTGCTGGGTGCCTCGTGATGTGCTGCTACAAGCAGAGATGACCTGACGAAAAGCGCTGTTGAAACGTATTTCAAACGGGGAGTTTTTAAGGGTTTTGGCCAGAGAGCGTGATATTTTCAATGCGTTAGGATGCAATACCATGCGCGGGTCAGGGCTCCACCAAAGAATCGGCTCGCCATCGCTAAACCAAGGGAATATACCTTGCTGGTAAGCCGCTAAAAGACGCGTTAGCGATAAATCGCCACCAATCGCGATTAAGCCATTTGGTTCGTTGAGCGCATCCGCAAGTGGCGGAAACTCACAATCGCCATCTATACT
>DIZU01000220.1:2283-2871 GCA_002429455.1 Methylotenera sp. UBA6020
AAATCGCCACCAATCGCGATTAAACCGTTTGGTTCGCTGAGTGCATCCGCAAGTGGCGGAAATTCACAATCGCCATCCATACTTGCGACACGGCCATTAGGTAATTGATAGTAAGCGTAGCTCAAAATAAATCAACATTACATAAAACTAACATGGAATTACACTAACATATAAAGAGCCATTGCCGCCATGAGCAAGTTTTTCAATGATTGTCAGCGCGCTTAATCGGGCAGCTAAATGTTTCAACTATAGGCGGCTTAACTGAAAATCCCCGGTATCCGCAAGTGTCTTATTTAAAGCGTCTAAATCGACACGGCAGTTGGTCAATATGGCCTGTGGCGGGTTGAGCGTCACTTCAACTTTTTCTGCATAAGCTGCCAGCATGGCTTTAAGGCTTGCAACACAGCCGCCGCAAGTCATTCCTGTGACTGTAAATGTTTGCATTTTAGCTGAACTTAAACTTGATTCTGATTGGCTTGCCATATATGGTTTTCCTTAATTTTAACGCTACAAAAATTGATTCTTTACAACAAAACTTACTAATTAAATATGGCGCTAATATGAAGTTTTTCAAGTTGGAACTGAAGC
>DIZU01000064.1:0-1136 GCA_002429455.1 Methylotenera sp. UBA6020
TCTGCCATTAAGTGATCTTTAATCGCTTGTTGGTAAATGATTGATGCATTGCCGCCGCTAATGACAATACAAGGCGCTTGTTTACACTGTGCGTTTAATTCACGCGCCATCAGCGAAATCGCTCCCCAAATTGCATGCAGTGCGCCGGCGTGTATCGCATCTACGGTGTTTTTAGCAAAAATGGCTACATGTGGCTGCTGGGTTGGATTTTGATTAGGGTCCAGCTTAGGCAGTTGTGCGGTAGCTTGGCCTAAGCTCTGTTGCATTAAATTGAGTCCTGGCAGAATCAATCCGCCAATAAATTCGGCTTGGCTATTATTGCCAGTTTGATTGTTCCCACCATAATTAATGTGAGGCGGCATACTTAACGCATCTATGGTGACTGCGGTACCCGCATTTACCACCACGCATGGCGCTTGCTTAATATGCCATGCTGCGATTAATGCCGCCCAACGGTCAGTACCCAGCGTTGCCGGTTGGTCATAGCCATTGTTCACACCATAGGCATTCGCTTGCGCACTTATCCAATGTATAGTGCTTTTAGGTAACAAACTTTTAAGTTGTTCTTGAACGGCATTACCTGCGACATTAGAAATTACCACGCGATTTGCATCGGGCAGCAGCGCAGTTGCTAAATCTGCGTTAAGGCAATCGCCTTGCTCCAGCATGACACCAACCGTATTAAATAAGCCCCATTTAACGCGGGTATTACCCGCATCTATCGCTAAAATGTTGCTCGTACCCAGCTCAATACTCATGCAAACGCTCGCAAACTAATTTCACCTGATGAAAAGCGTTGTTCACCTAATGCCGTTTTTACTAACAAAATGCCATCTTCTGCCACATCAACCACTGTGCCTAAAGTCTCTCGGCCATCAGGGTGCAGCATTTTTACCGCTTGCTGGTGATAGGCATGGTGTTTTATCCACTCGTCGCGCACGTTAGCAAAGCCGTGTTGCTCAAAGTTGCTCAGCACTTCAGCCAGGTGTTTAAGCAAAATGCCAAGCAGTTCGTTGGGGTTAATGGCTTGCGCGCTAACCGTACTCAAATCAATCACGGGTTGGTCAATCTGTTGTTTGATGCCGGCAGGTAAATTTAAGTTGATGCCTACGCCAATCACCGCTGCGCTTGGGCCT
>DIZU01000064.1:1191-2903 GCA_002429455.1 Methylotenera sp. UBA6020
CGTTGGGGTTAATGGCTTGCGCGGTAACAGTATTCAAATCAATCGCGGGTTGGTCGATCTGTTGGTTGATACTGGCAGGNAATTTTATGTTGATGCCTACGCCAATCACCGCTGCGCTTGGGCCTTCCATATCGCCTTGTAGCTCAATCAAAATACCGGCTAATTTTTCACGACCGATCAGCACATCATTTGGCCATTTTAATTGCGCTTGGGCGATGCCTAGACTATGCAAGGTACGAATCAGCGCAACACCCACGGCCAAACTTAAGCCCGACAATGCAGACGCACCACATTGAAAACGCCACAGCAGCGAAAAGGTTAAACTCGCCCCTAAACCAGCTTGCCAGTTGCGACCACGCCTGCCGCGGCCTTTGGTTTGTAAGTTGGCGACCACGCAAGTGGCATGGGCTTGCCCGCTACTTATTTTTTTCATCAAGTAGGTATTGGTGGATTCTAAATGGTCATGCACTTCTAACTTAAACCAGGCGCGTTGTTCACCAATCGCGTTCAATATGGCTGATTCATCTAACAACGTCACCGCCTGCGGTAGTTTGTAGCCGCGCCCACGTACTGAAAAAATCTCAATGCCGAGTGTTTCTGCGTCTTGCAGCGCGTTCCAAACGGTAGTGCGGCTCACATTAAAGTGTTGTGCAATTGCCTCGCCAGAGTGGAACTTGCCGTCTGTAAGCAGCCTTAAAATAGGAAATGTGAGTGTGTTCATAACAGTAAGAAGTTTAGCACAGGGCTATTCAATCAAATCATCGTCAATCGCAGCTTTAAGAGTGCTGCACGGCTTAACGAGCGATGATAAGACGAGGCAAAAAATAGCGAAACCCCGGAGTGTATGGGTTATACATGAGGAGTTTGAGCCATTTTTTAACGAAGTATGCTTTCTTTTCTTTTGGAGCGCAGTAGCTGTGCTGAGGTCTTTTAGTCTCAAGCGTGTAAAATAACAATTATTCTTACAATAATTTAATACTCCATAAAAATATGTCAGCAGAAAAAACACCTATTCCATTAGGCTCTAACTTTATCCGTGCGGTTGTTGAAAAAGATCTCGAACAGGGCGTGTACAAAAATCGCACATGGGCGGGTGGCCCGGGCGATGCTGCACATCATGCCGCTGGACAACCTGACCCAGCGAAAATCCGCACACGTTTCCCGCCAGAGCCCAATGGCTATCTGCATATCGGTCATGCCAAAAGTATTTTCTTAAACTTTGGTTTAGCGCGTGACTACGCTGGCGTATGCCATTTACGCTTTGATGACACCAACCCTGAAAAAGAGAGCCAGGAATACGTTGATAGCATCAGCGAAGCGGTACAGTGGTTAGGCTTTAGCTGGGAAACCAATAAAGAGTCTAACTTGTACTTTGCCAGCAATTACTTCGATTTTATGTACCGCGCGGCCGAGAGCTTGATTGAAAACGGTCATGCCTATGTAGATAGCCAAACGGCCGAAGAAATGCGCATCACACGCGGCACCTTGACCGAAGCCGGTAAAAACTCACCTTGGCGCGATCGCTCCGTGGCTGAAAACCTCACGTTATTCCGTGAAATGCGTGATGGCAAACATGCCGATGGTAGCCTGATTTTACGCGCCAAAATCGACATGGCATCGCCTAACATCAACTTGCGTGACCCCGCTATTTACCGCATTAAGCGTGCACATCATCACAACACGGGCGATAAATGGTGCATCTACCCGATGTA
>DIZU01000021.1:0-9641 GCA_002429455.1 Methylotenera sp. UBA6020
ATAGCGCATGGCAATGTCTACATCTGTTTCTGGCACGGGCTCAATAAATTCTGCACTTTTAACATCAATGCCCGCGGAATACACAAGCTCACCATTTAGATACTGAAACACTTGTGAGGTTGCTGATTTTTGCGATGAGCAATCGAAAAACCACAACAATTTCGATAAGTTAAATTCTTTATCCGGTGACTGTAAATTCTTTTGCGATGTTTTATATTCGATCTTAATCCAAGCTCGCTTCAGTTGGTCTTTTTGTAATACTGACTGTTTATCCAGCATGAGTTTTGAAGCGTTGTTATCTCGTAGCTTTACCCATACAGCGGCGTGGCTATTGCCAATCATGACAAAAAATAACAGTAAAAATGTGATTACCTTCTTCATACCATCAGTACCTTTAACTCTTTTTGTGTTTAGCCAAATAGCTTAAGCAAAACTAAAGCTGCATCGTTAATTACGAAATTCCGCAAACTAAATTATGCGTAGAGATCGGTTATTTTTAATGAAGAAGCAATGGTGGATTTAGGCGCTAATTCTGGGTTTAGGTGTCTATATGGCCCCATGCCTAGTTGGCAGATCAATAGAGGGAGATGGCATTATGAGCTTTTACAATTAGCCACCAACACTCACCCATTTTTCGACTAACAACTTTAGGTTAACTTTTTCGCTTTTAAGTAGAATTTTGCCCGGCAAAAAGTGGCCATTTTGTTCTGAATAGTTTTGGTATTCAATATCCCAGCCATCTTGTTTTAAGGTGCGCAAAAACCCTTGCTCATCCCAAGTGCTGGCTTGAATAGGGCTGTTGGTGGGGCGGCCGAGTGACCAGTCAGCTAAGCCGGCAAGGGGTAATCGCCAACCTAATGCATTTTGTGTGAGAGCTTCGGCATCTGTGGCTGACCGGCTATTCCCATTGGCATCTTCTATTGTTACTTGGCCAGTCGTTTTTTTAATGCCGGCAACTTGACCGCCCAAAGGTGAATAGAGCGCAATATCGTCATGGGTAACATCGTGTTGCCAATGTAGGCTACCCGAAAAGCCCTTGCCATCAGTTTGCACGCCGATGCGACCTTGAAGGGTGAATTCCCCAATGGCTGCAATACGTTGTAAATGCTGTTGGTATAACAGCTGTGAGTTGGCGCTCTCAGCGGGTTTATGCGTTGGTGTGCTTACACAGCCCTGTAGCAATGCCATAAAGCTTAACAGCAATATGGCACGGGTTAAATGCATGCTAAAAGATCCAGGCTATGCAAAATCAAGTCCAAAATAAAATCCAGTATTAATGACTAATTTGGGCAAATTTATGATTTGAATTTCTTGGTGATAAGAAGCAATACTTCATTATCCGGATTAGCGATTAAAGCATCACGCCAAATTTTTGCGGCTTCGTCACGCTGACCTTTTTGCCAAAGTACTTCCCCCAAGTGGGCGGCAATTTCTGGGTCCGGGTTGACCTTGTAGGCCTGTTGCAAATATTTGATTGCTTGGTCTAAATTGCCTTTTCGATAATGCGCCCAGCCCAAGCTATCCAACATATAGTGGTCATTAGGCGAGAAAGTTAATGCCTTTTCAATCAGTTGGATCGCTTCATTAAGCCTGATGTTACGGTCGGCAAATGAATAACCGAGTGCGTTGTAGGCCGCTGCAAAATCCGGTTTTGCAGTAATGACCTTGCGTAGCTCCGATTCCATCAAGTCAAACTTTTGTAATCGTTCGGCAGCAAGTGCATAGTCGTATACAAGTTCTGGTGTATTAGGTAAGTTTTTAACCGTTTTCTCAAGTAAGTCAAACGCATCTTGGTTACGCTTGGCTTTGGCTAGCAAGCTTGCTTCTGATTGAATGACAATGATTTGTTGTTCCACATTTAAGTCTTCGATCGCGTCTAATTTTTCAATCGCTTTATCAACAGATTGGGCGCGAGCGATTACACTGGCTGAATCAAGTTGCGCTTCAAGGTAGCGTTGACCAGGCAGCACTTTGTTATACCAGGAGATCGCAACGTCATCATGACCTTGCTTTTCAGCGGTTTGCGCAAGGTAGATGTAAATTTGATCCGTATCTTTAAAGTCTAATGCAAGCGCTTGCTGGAAATAGGTTTCAGCGGCGGCATAATCAGCCGATTGATATGATAACAACCCAACAATTGCCGCTACTTCAGGATTATTTTTAGCATTTTCTAATATGATCGGATATTCTTTTTTTGCGGCATCATACTGTTTTTGGTTCACTAAAAGTTTTGCCATATTGATGCGAACTTCAGTTGCCTCAGGGTGTTTGTTAAGATATTCCTGATAAAAATCCAGTGCGGCTTGAGGTGACTTTCCAAATAACACTTGCCCCTTCAGTAAGGCCGCTATATGCCAGCCCGGTTTGAGTGGTTCAGCACGGTTCAGCGCTTGAAGTGCCACTTCATCTTGACCTGCTGCCCAAGCGGATTGGGCGATTGCAAACTGCGCTTCGGCTAGCTTTGGATATGGCTTTGCTAGCGCTTGCACCAAACTCAACACACCGGTTTTGTCCGCGCTTCTGCTTAATAAGGCATTTAAATACAAAAAGCCGCTCGCTCTGCTTTCTTCTTTTGCAAGTAGCTTGGCTAAATAAGGTTCGGTGTCACTGAGCTTGCCCGTTGCGATAAGCATTTCTGTCATGGCTTGCTGTGCTTCGGTCGAGGTAGGGTCAAGCTCGGCCCACAGTTTGACGGCAGGAATTGTCAAACTGGACACATTGCCATAAGCTGCAATTTTAGCAGCACGTTCTGCTAAACGCGGGTCTCTTTCTGATCTTGCTAAGTCATAAAAAATTGAGCCGGATGTTGCAAAGTCGCCGCGTTGCCCAGCGACTTCACCCACTAAATATTTGTAGACGAACTCAGCGGTAAGTCCATTATCAGTGAGCGTATTGGTAGCCCCTGCAGTTTTTAAATGAGCGCCAGATCCTGTTTTTATATCAGACTTAGTCGCGCAACCGCTCGCTGATAAGCATATAAGTACGAGCGATGTAAAAATGAATGATGATTTTTTAACTTGAAGCAAATGGGTAGTTGGGCGCATAGGACTTTAGTTGTAATTAGGTGATAAAAAAGCTGATATTAAAAATGGCTAGTAAAAATCTCTTAAGTAAAACGTTTTAATACTGGCTGTATTAGGTCGTGTAGGGATAATAAGCGATTAATTCAGAATTCTTCAATATTATAGGGTTCCATTTCTTAGTCCGTGACAGTCGCCGCAAGTTCCTACATAATTATGTATTGACTATAGCGTATGTCAATAGAACTTTCCATCAGTCAAGTTTTTTGACGAGTTTTAAATAATTCCATTGAATCAATACCGCGTGTTGTCACAGCAAAGTTTTGGTGTGGCGTTTTAGTTTGGTAGTATGAAAAATATGTTACGTATTTACATTGGATCCTAAAATTCAATGTCCTAAAATTCAGTGTCTTAAAGTTGAGTAGCGATGAATAATTTTACAGTAGAGGCAATCGGGCTTACACGGCTTTATGGTGGACGAGAAGCCGTTAGCAATGTGAGTTTTAATTTAAGCAAAGGTGAGGTGTTAGGCTTTTTAGGCCCTAATGGTGCGGGTAAATCCACCACCATGAAAATGCTCACAGGCAATCTCGCGCCTAGTAATGGCAGCGTGAAAATTTGTGGCATTGATATGATAGAGCATCCAAAAGAAGCCAAAGCACTGATAGGCTACTTACCTGAAATGCGTCCCCTGTATAAAGAACTCACGGTGGATGAATATTTAACCGTGGCGGCTAGGCTGCATCGGGTAAGTGCTAGCCATATTAAAAAAGCCGTAGAAATTGCTAAAGAGCGCTGCGGCTTGGGCCATATGAGTAAGCGGCTTATCGAGAATTTATCTAATGGCTATCAGCAGCGGGTGGGCATTGCGCAAGCGATTATCCATAATCCGATGGTCGTGATTTTAGATGAGCCAACAGTAGGATTGGACCCTATTCAAATCCGCGATATTCGCGCGCTGATACGTGAAGTCGGCGGTGAACACAGCGTGATTATCTCTACCCATATTTTGCCGGAAGTTGAAATGGTGTGTGACCATGTGCAAATTATTGATAAAGGACAATTGGTTTTCAATGGCTCGATTGATGTGCTTAAAAAACAGCGCATCGGGAATAAGCTATTGATAGGGATGCGTAATGCGCCAAGCGCAGATGAAATGTTGAAGATTGCTGGCGTAACCGAAGCGGAAGCATTACCTGGTGGTTTAATGCGCGTGCGTTTTGCAGATGATGCAGCGCCGGCCGAAGCGATCGTGCAAGCCGCCGTTAAAAACAGCTGGGGTTTGCATCAAATTGCACCGGATCAAACAAGTTTAGAAGACGTATTTGTCCAACTGACGTATCAAGAACAAGCTGCTCAAGAACAGTTTGCAAGCTAACAATTAGGGTCGAATGATGATTATCAATGTTGCAAGAAAAGAACTTAAAAGTATGTTTGCCTCGCCGATGGGGTGGGTGATTTTATCATTGCTGATGTTTGCCTTTGGTACGTATTACTTGAATGGCGTTAACGATTATTTTGCAGTGATGTCTGGTGCTATGCGCCCGGCTGAACGTACCGGTGTGACGCAGTTCGTTGGGCAAATGGTGTATGGCTTTGCCTCATTCATGGTGTTATTTGCCGTGCCATTGCTTTCAATGCGTTTAATCAGTGAAGAGCGTCGCAGTCAAACGCTGCCTTTTTTGTTTAGTGCGCCTATTTCACTCACGGAAATTGTGGTGGGTAAGTTTCTAGGGTTAGTGGCATTTTTGAGTATTTTGATTGTGTTCATTGCCGCCATGTTGTCTACACTCAACATTTGGGCAGACATTGACTTTGGCTTTATCGTCGCCAATTCGATAGGCCTATTGTTAATGGTGGCAAGCTTCTCCGCACTGGGGTTATATTTTTCAAGTTTGACTCAGCAGCCAGTAGTTGCCGCTATTTTAACTTTTGTCGCTTTGTTTGCCTTAATGTTCCTGGATCGCTTTTTTGCCGGTGATCCTAGCAATACCTTAGCCAGTTTGTCACTCACGCGCCACTTTCAATCATTTTCTGGTGGCTTGATTGATACCGGGGATATTGCTTATTTTGCCTTATTTATTGTGACATTCTTAACCTTAACCGTGCGTCGTTTAGATGCCGACCGCTTACGTGGTTAATTGGGCTTTGTTAAAGGTCAGCGTTAGTAAATCTAGAACTTGTGAAATATTGGATATTGTAAAATGAACATCAATCGTAAATTACGCTTTCAACTATTAGTGCAAAACAGTTTTTTTGTCGTGCTATTTTTAATGTTGATCATTCTATTGGGCTATCTGGCCAGTCAATATCGGTTTGCAAAGGACATTACGCAAGCTAACCGCAATATTTTGACGCAAGGCAGCGTTAACGTACTTAAGCAGATGAAAGAGCCGGTTAATATCACGGTCTTTGCCACCAAAGATGATGCCTCTGGCGGTGACAACTTTCGTAAAGGGATGATAGATTTTGTCGCGCGTTATCAACGTGAAAAAAAGAATATTCAACTTAAATTTGTAAATCCGTCTGAAGAGCCAAAACTTACGCAAGACGCAGGTATTAAGAATGATGGCGAAGTAGTTGTTGAGTATCAAAAACGCACTGAGCACATCACACCTCCCATCGCCGAACAAGAGATGACCAACTTGTTGGTGAGATTGTCCCGCACCAATCAACAAGCGGTGATGTATTTAGATGGTCATGGCGAGCGTAACCTGCTTGGGGTGAAAAACTTCGATATTGGTGAATTTGGTAAGCAGTTAGAGGCAAAAGGCTTTAAGTTTGCCAATCCGGATTTAACCATTGCGCAAGCAGTGCCTAGCAATGGTGCTATGTTGGTCATTGCCAGCCCGCAAGTGGATGTCAGCGATGTTGAAGCGAAGAAAATCAAAGCTTATCTGGAAGCAGGCGGTAATTTGTTATGGCTGTTAGATGACGATAATTTACGCGGCCTTAAAGAGGTGGCTGAGTATTTAGGGTTACAAGTATCGCCTGGTATCGCCATGGACATGGCATCAGCACAATATGGAGCTGATGCACGTGTGTCATTTGCCAGCCTGTACGGCGAGCATGCCATTACTACTAACTTTATGTTGCGCACGTTGTTCCCGGAAGCGCATCAGGTGTCAGCGCACGGTACAGATGAAAATGGCTGGAAAGTCAGTAATCTGATAGAAGTTGCACCGAACGGCTGGTTAACCTCTGAAAAATTAGCCAAAGATGTGAAGCCGATCTTTAATGAGAAAAAAGATAAACGCGGCCCTATCAATATTGGTGTGGCGCTGGAGCGTACTTACGGTAAAAAAGGCCAGCGTGTAGTGGTCATGGGTAACGGTAACTTTTTATCCAATACTTTTATTACCAATGGCGGCAATTTAGATTTAGGCGTAAATATGGTGAACTGGCTTGCCGGTGATGATAAGCTCATCACCATTCAACCGATGCCGCTGAAAGATATCAATATGACTATTCCGGATACGGATACAGGCCGCGTGATTGCCTGGACGGTGTTCCATGGTTTCCAATATTTTATTCCGCTAGGGATGATGATTGCCGGCTTTTACTTATGGTGGAAACGTAGGAAAGCTTAAGCAGACGTTATCAATACTTAGTCGAATGTTTAGTTTTTAATAGGGACATGCATGAAAAAACGCTGGTTACTTAATTTGATGATGTTGTGTGTGGTGGCAGGGCTGGTGGCATTTTTATATTTACGGCCCAAACAGACGGTTGAGCAAGAAAACACCTATGAAATATCTAACTACAAACTAGCTGAATTTAACGCCATCAGCGTTGAGTTCCCCACAAAAGCCGCCGTTACTTTTGAAAAGGTAAATGGTTTATGGCGGATCACGGCGCCTAATCAAACCCGTGCAGACCAGCCTTCAGTACAACGTATATTGTCTATCATTGCAGCAAAAACGAAAGTTAAAATTACCAAAGAAAAATTTGATAGTGCGGATTTAGAAAAATTTGGGCTTAACAATCCTTCAGTCAAACTTAAGCTATTCAGAGATAAAAGTAATAGCGAAGAGTTTTTGTTCGGTACGCATAATCCAGTGACGGATGAGCAGTATGTTGCCCACAAAAACGCCATTTATTTAGTCTCTAATATGTATTCAGAGGCTGCGTCTACGCAAGTGATAGAGTTGGTAGATAAGGCACCATTGAAGCCTACTGAGAAAGTGGCAGGTTTTGATTTTAGTCGCCTAGAGCAATGGGAAGCATCAAGGCTACATGTAGATTTAGTAGATGGTAAATGGAAAGTTTCTATCGCCAATGCTAAACCGCAGCAAAACGAATTGAATGAGTGGTTAGATTATTCATGGATACACACCTTGGCGAAATCAGTGGAGTTTTATACACCAGACCATAAAACGACTTATCCGTCGTTTGAGGTTAAGTTGGCTGATGGCAGTAAAGTCCATTTTGATAAAATTCAGGAGTCCCCAGAGTTGCAGTTAGGCCGTCCTGATGAAGGCCTGATTTATCATTTTGCGGCGGATGTTGGTTTTACGATGTTAAATCCACCTATCAATGTGCCTAATTAATTAGTCATATGCCAGAACTCCCAGAGGTTGAAACCACGCGACGTGGGCTTTTGCCTCTCGTTGGCAAGGCGGTAAAAAGCATTGCCATTCGCCATGCCACGCTACGCTGGCCAATTCCCCAGCACTTAATTCAAACACTCCCAAATCAAACGCTACATGGTCTCACGCGCCGTGCCAAGTACATTTTATGTGAGTTCGATACAGGGGTTCTGCTGCTACATCTCGGAATGTCTGGTCGTATTTGCTTGCTAGATTGTAATTATCTGCCAGAAAAACACGACCACTTTGATATTGAGTTTAACGATGGTCAAGTGTTGCGGCTACGTGACCCACGTCGCTTCGGTGCAGTGTTGTGGATAGATAACAAAAATAATGACCATAAGCTGTTAAATAGCCTGGGCCCAGAACCATTGGAAGATGGCTTTAATGCCAAATATTTACATCAAGTTTTAAGCAATAAAACCCTCGCCATTAAAAATGCCATTATGGATGGGCATGTAGTGGTGGGCGTGGGCAATATCTATGCCTCAGAATCGCTGTTTCGCGCGCGCATACACCCGGAAATGCCAGCCAAGCAATTAAGTTTGGCCCAATGTACGCGCTTAGTGACAGAAATAAAATCTACCCTGAATGACTCACTTAAAGCCGGTGGCAGTAGTTTGCGCGATTTTTTTGGTACAGATGGCAACCCAGGTTATTTTCAGCAGGAATATTTTGTCTATGCTCGCACTAACGAGCTGTGTAAGGTATGCAGTAAACCTATCAAATGCATCCGACTAGGGCAGCGCTCTACGTTTTTTTGTGCGCAATGCCAAAAACGCTAGCAGTTTGTTTGTTTCAACTAATTCATAAGTAAGCTTGTCAGCTGTAACAATACTAATAAAGTAATTACCAGTGTCATCCATTTAAGCCAATGTGCTTGTTTTTGTTGCGCTTTAATTAAAGCATCAATCGCCAGCCGTATAGGCGCATCTTGCTCAGCATGGGTTTGCTGCGTTAAAAATTGATGTACCAGGCGTGGCATTTTTGGCAGATTTTTTGCCATATAAGGCAGTTCTTTTTTCAGTGTTTTTACTACGCTACGCCAGCCCACTTGTTCGCTCATCCATCGGTTTAGAAATGGCTTGGCAGTTTGCCAGAGGTCAATATTAGGGTCTAAATCACGGCCCAGGCCTTCGATGTTCAGCAAGGTTTTTTGCAGCATGACTAGCTGTGGCTGTATCACCACACCAAATCGGCGTGACATTTGAAACAGGCTTAATAACGTACGACCAAACGAAATATCCTTGAGTGGTTTATCAAAAATAGGCTCGCAAATTGCACGCACTGCGGTTTCCAAAGCGTTAACATTGGTGTCTTTTGGCACCCAGCCTGATTCAATATGCGCCATCGCTACATCGCGATAATCGCGATTAAAAAACGCTAAAAAATTACGTGCAAGATAGTATTTATCAGTTTCGCTGAGTGTGCCCATGATGCCGAAATCTAACGCAATGTAACGGCCATCATCCGTGACTTGTATATTGCCAGGATGCATATCCGCATGAAAAAAGCCATCCCGAAATACTTGGGTGAAAAATATTTCCACACCGTCATGCGCGAGTTTAGTAATGTCGATGCCCTTAGCTCGCAGCACATCAATTTTGCTCACGGGCGTGCCAACCATACGCTGCATCACCATGACTTGCTCGCGACACCAGTCCCAATATACTTCCGGGATCAGCAAGCTTTTATCAGGAAAGTTACGCGCGAGATGCGTGCAATTAGCTGCTTCCAGGGTTAAATCCAGTTCGCCATGCGTATGGTCTGCAAACTCTGCCACCACTTCACGTGGCTTAAGCCGCTTAACTTCAGCAGATAAAGACTCTAGTAACCATGCTGCGGTATCTAGCAATTCCAAATCCTTGTTGATGATGTTGGCAATGCCCGGACGCAACACCTTAACCGCGACTGGCGTGCCATCTAACAAGTGCGCAAAATGTACTTGTGCTACAGAGGCACTGGCAATTGCCGTTTGGTCGAACTCTGAAAAAACTTGATGAAGGGGTAAGTTAAACGCCTGTTGTATGGT
>DIZU01000021.1:9721-11061 GCA_002429455.1 Methylotenera sp. UBA6020
GTTAAACGCCTGTTGTATGGTCTTTTCAACCTCGGTATAGGCAAAGGGTGGTACTTGATCTTGTAATTTGGCCAGTTCATCTGCAATATCCTGCGGAATTAAATCGCGCCGGGTAGAAAGCATTTGTCCGAATTTAACAAATATAGGGCCTAGTGCTTCAAAGGCTAAGCGTAGCCTTGCACCACGTGGTTGCTGATTGTAGCGCCTTGAGATTAACCCCCGTAGCAGCAGGGCATTGGTAAGATTTTGTAGTGGTTTTAACTTGGGATGCTCTAAAATGAATTCATCTAAACCGAATCTTAGCCCAATAAAAATGATATAAAAAAGCCGAAAAATGCGCATAAATTTAGTGGGTGCTATCTGAAGAGGTGTCGTTAGAGGTAGGAATGTTGGCGTATTGATGCGTAAGCTTGGCGAGCCTTTTTTCAAATCGCTCAACATCGGCGCGCAATGTATCCACTTGCGCATTGAACTGCTCAACATGACGTTTTTTTGCAATCATCGGCTTTTCTTCTTGCCAGTACTCGGTTAACATTTCTGCAAGATTGACGCTGGTTTCTTTCAAGGTTTTTGCTGTATGGCGCCCTAGTTGGCCAATTTTGCTGGCAGGGATGTCACCGACCAGTTTACTTAAATCATCTTCGTAATCCCAACGCATATTAGAAAATACTTTGGCCAACTCAGTTGCCAAGTGCGTATCGCCCTCAATTTGAATGCGTAACTTAGCGGCTTCATCTTTAGCGATTAATCGCATCAGCAGGCTAGGCGGAATGATGACCGTGGCATCGGCAATGTTAGTTTCTCCAGCAATCGCCAGACTGCCGCTTTCTAAAATCACTAAGGTAGTGCTGACGGGGGGCAGATTGAATCGCACAGACTTGCCTGCAAAAGGCCGCAACATGGCATTGGCCCAATTGTTTTGAGCAATGAGATGTTGTAGAAAGCGCGTAGAAAGTGCCTTAAACATTAGGTTTTATAACCCTTATGTAAAGCCACCACGCCAGCCGTGAGGTTATAGTAATCAACTTTACTCAACCCTGCATCTATCATCATTTTTTTCAGGGTTTCTTGGTCAGGATGCATGCGAATTGACTCGGCAAGATATTGATAACTCTCAGCATCCTTAGCGAGCAATTTGCCCATGAGCGGTAGCAGCTTGAATGAATAGACATCGTAGAGCTTAGACAAGGGTTGCCACACTTTTGAGAACTCCAGCACCAATAGTCTGCCACCCACTTTGAGCACACGTTGCATTTCGCGTAAGGCTAAGTCTTTATGTGTCATATTGCGTAAACCAAATGCTACTATGACACAGTCAAAGTAATCGTCAGGGAACGGCA
>DIZU01000069.1:0-2165 GCA_002429455.1 Methylotenera sp. UBA6020
AACCTATTTTAGGACGGGACATAAATATGCGTTCTTTAACTACGTTCTTTAACTAATAGTGCGCCAGTCAAAACCTGACAACTGATCCGCAATACCAATCCAATCCATTTCGCAACCTAATACTTTAGCTAAAGCTGACTTCGCTAATTGTGGCGTATTATTTTTAGCACTCAGATGGGCTGCGACAATATGCTGCAACTTACTGTTATCAAGCTTTGATAGCAAATTTGCCGAATCCAAATTCTCTAAATGGCCTAAATCTCCGCCAACACGCTTTTTAAGTGCCCAGCTATAAGGACCTGCTTGCAGCATGCTGGCATCGTGGTTGCACTCCAACATCAGCGCATCACAGGCACTTAATTTGTCTTCAATATGCGGCGTGGTGCGGCCAACATCGGTCAGTACGCCCAGCTTATGTTTGCCATCAGAAAAAACACATTGAATTGGCTCACGCGCGTCATGTGGCACCGGATACGGCTGCACCTGAATGTCAGCGACAGAGAATGCACAATGACTATCCATTACATGCAATTGCAAATCCTGTTGATTCACAGGAAGATAGCGTGTGACCATTTTAAGCGTGCCATAGGTGAGCCACACGGGTATTTTATACTTAGCCGCAAACTTGAATGCACCGCCGGCATGGTCATCATGCTCGTGGGTGATGACAATCCCAGTTAAATCACTGGGCGCAAGATTTAATCGGGCTAACCTGACAAGCGTATCTTTTACGCTAAACCCACAATCTAACATTAGCCTAGTATGGCTCACTTCTACCACTAACGCATTGCCAGCACTGCCGCTGCCTAGCGAAGCAAAACGCATGGTTGTTATGAACCTTAAAAGGCTTAGTTAATATAAAGTAGCGGTTATTTTAATTGCTCGTACATCAGCGCCACAATGCGGTTTGCAGTGGTAGTGCCAACGCGCGCACCCTCTTTATCAACCACTGTCACGGTAGCATTGTCTTTATCACCCGTAGCAACCTTCACGCGATATTGTTTCTCTGGGTTCACTTTTTGCTTATCGTCACTACCCCAGAACTTCAGCTTTTCGACCATGCTTTTCTCTTCTTTTTTGGGCGCGGCTTCAGTTGCTTTTTTGTCATCATCGCCCCAGAACTTCAAGCTTTCCATCAGGCCTTTCTTTTTCTTAGGCGCATCGTCGATATCGACATCAGCATAGCGCACAAAGAACACGCCATTAGAACGATCTTTATCTTCGATCACAAAACCAATTCTATCCAGTGCCAAACCTACGCGACGCCATGCGCGGTCAAATGGATCATTTAACATTAGCGTTACGCTACCGTCAGCCTCTTTCACCACTTCGGCACGCTTGGTAGTCACCGCTTCGGCAATAATCGACTTAGACTTTTGTTCTTCAACACCTAATTTCACCATTAAACGGCGTAACAGCTCAGCGTCTAACTCTTCATCCCTGGCATCCGCTTCGGCTACGGTTTTCGCGCCTGGCTTATAGCCTGTATCAATCTCACCCAACTGTGTTTGCACTCGGTTTTTACCATCATCTGGCGCACCTGAAACAGAACGATGGGTCATGTAGATTTCGGTGGTGTTTGCCTCGTTGCCACGGTCTAGACGTGTACGGAATTTTTTCTTGTCTGCAAAACCAGATAACTTATCTAACCATTTATCAAACTTATCGCCTAAATTACCTGACTCATCCTTTTTAATTGCTTCAGAATCAATCCATTCAGTTTCCATGACACCAAGTTGAGGATTTTCAACGCGCACGGCAAAACCCATGTCTATCCAAAACTCGCGAATCACTGGCCAGACTTTTTCTGCGGGAGCATTCACCACTAACCAACGTTGCGCGCCGGCCCGCTCCAACCTGACACCTTCAGGCGAAGTTAATACTTTTTCAACACCAGCCTCTTGGCCTTCTTGTGCCTGGCTATAGGTCGAGTAACTGGTGCTACCAGGAATAGAATAAGCGTCACTGGCTGGGCTCGCCGTTAAATCAGGTGGCACTTCTAGTGGACGAGAGCGTCCAGCACCTTTGTAATCTGAAGTATTATTGATGAAAGGGATGGAGTCGCAGCCAACTAAACTGGTTAGCAACAGCATGTAAACGGCTACGCGCTTAACGGTCGTTGGTTTGATGTTAACTTGTTTCATTCAGACCTCTTTGTAAAATAT
>DIZU01000069.1:2394-11105 GCA_002429455.1 Methylotenera sp. UBA6020
TTTGTAAAATATTCACAGATTTGCAAGTACTACAGCTTTATAAAATATGCGCTTGTTTGCAAGCACTTCGTAAAACATCATGGTATTGCGCTGACAAATTCACCATAGGCAACCTAATGCCTGTTTTAATCATGCCCATTTGCGCTAACACCCATTTCACCGGGATCGGGTTAGCTTCAACAAATAATTTTTGATGCAGGGCAAAGATTTTTGCGTTAATTGCGCGTGCGGTGACAGCATCGCCGACTATGGCTGCAACGCACATTTCATGCATGAGTTTTGGCACAACATTAGCCGTCACTGAAATCACGCCTTTACCGCCCAGCAACATTAAAGACATCGCGGTGGCATCATCACCGCTATACACCGCAAAATCCTTAGGCGCACGTAGCAGTAAATCCGTACCGCGTTCAATACCGCCAGTTGCATCTTTAATGCCCACAATATTTGAGTGTACGGCTAAACGGATGGTTGTATCGTTGGTGATATCACAGCTAGTACGACCAGGTACGTTGTAAAGTATTTGTGGAATATCCACAGCGTCAGCGATCGCTTTAAAATGCTGATACAAGCCTTCTTGTGTAGGTTTATTGTAGTACGGCGCCACTAGCAGACAGGCATCTACGCCCAGTTCTTTGGCTTTTTGAGTAAGCGTAATCGCTTCTTTAGTTGAGTTGGCGCCCGTACCGGCAATGACCGGGACGCGGCCATTCACTTGACTCACTGCCGTTTTAATTAACAGGCAATGCTCGTCAAAGTCCACGGTTGGCGACTCACCCGTCGTACCCACAATCACAATACCATCTGTGCCTTGATCCACATGAAAGTCAATTAGCGCATTCAAAGACGGGATGTCCAAACTGCCATTTTCAAACATAGGCGTAACAATAGCGACTAAACTACCTTGCAACATAGCAAACCTAAACGATTCATAATGTTATATTTTAACTTAAAAGCTTGGCAAATAAACACACTCTAATATGTAAACTTAAATGTGCCGCATTGTTGGGGATGTTTATTGCTATTCAATGCCACTGAAAAAACGTAACTAGTTATACTTTAACCAACAAAAAAACTAATCGCTATGTTCTGCGTCTTATCAGATGAGTTGGCTTTTTGCTTGATTGAGCTGGAAGTAAACGCGGTGGTATAATGACATAAGCTTTACGCAAGCGTTTTCCCTGCAAGGTTTTTAGGCCATATTTTTATAAAATTACCCTCGCCATGACATTTGATTTTCATCATTACATCATGATTTTAATCGGCACAGTTTTTGTGAATAACATTGTGCTGGTTAAAATTCTTGGCCTTTGCCCATTCATGGGAGTTTCTAAAAAACTAGAAGCTTCAATCGGCATGGCGGGTGCTACTGCATTTGTACTGAGTATCGGTTCCATGACCAGCTGGGGCATCAATCACTATTTACTTGAACCGAACGGTTTAGAGTACCTACGCACACTCTCATTCATCGTGATTATTGCCGGTGTCGTGCAATTTACCGAAATGGTGATGGAGAAAAACTTTCCGCCACTACATCAATCACTCGGTATTTTCCTGCCCCTCATTACCACTAACTGTGCGGTACTGGGCATTCCGTTACTCAATGCTCAAGCGAGCCATAGTTTTCTGGAGTCTTTATTTTTTGGCATGGGCGGCGCAATCGGATTTTCGTTAGTGCTAATTCTATTTGCTTCGATGCGTGAACGATTAGAAGCCGCCGACATTCCAACCGCGCTAAAAGGCTCAGCCATTGCCATGGTCACTGCGGCGCTCATGAGCTTGGCATTTATGGGTTTTGCTGGTCTTGATAAATATTAAGTCCGAGTACTCATTTTAGCCATATGTTAACTGCACTGTATATCATGTTAGGTCTTGCCCTGCTGCTTGGGGTGTTGCTGGGCATCTCCGCTTTATTACTTAAGGTAGAAGGTGACCCGTTGGTGGCGCGAATTGACGCCATTTTACCGCAAACGCAATGCGGGCAATGCGGCTACCCAGGCTGCAAGCCTTATGCAACGGCGATTGCCAAAGGTGAAGCCGACATTAATCAATGCCCACCTGGTGGGGATGCTGGCGTGCATGCTTTGGCAGATTTATTAGGGGTGGAATATAAACCACTTAACGCCGAACACGGCGAACCCAAACCTAAATCAGTCGCTTTTATTGATGAGGCCATCTGTATTGGTTGCACATTGTGCATACAAGCCTGTCCGGTAGATGCAATTTTAGGTGCGGCAAAACATATGCACACAATCATTGCCTCTGAATGTACCGGTTGCGAATTATGTATTGCACCTTGCCCAGTGGACTGCATCTCGATGGTGCCGGTGGCTGAAACCCCGGACAACTGGAAATGGAAATACCCAGTGATTCCAATTAAAGCCATGCCTTTGGATTCAAAGCCTTTCGACTTGAATAACGCTACTTTAAACAATACATAAGCATGAATGCAATTATCAATTTTGCGAATAATTTGATTCGTGGAGCCACGCTTAATAAAACTTCGCTCAGCCGCCATGTGACCGATAACTTGAACAATATTTTCAAGTTTAATGGTGGAGTACACCCGCCTGAACACAAGGCCGAGTCAACGTTACATCCGATCATCAAGCTTGCAATCCCGGAAAAACTCACGCTGCCGTTGCGTCAGCATGTAGGCAATATTCCTAAACTTAAAGTACAAGTGGGTGACTATGTACTGAAAGGTCAAATGCTTGCCGAAGCCGAAGGTACGGTATCCGCAGCCATTCATGCGCCAACTTCAGGCATCGTGACCGCAATTAGCGAAGAGATCATTCCGCATCCTTCCGGTTTGCCTGATATGTGCATCACGCTAACGCCGGATGGTAAAGATGCATGGCAACCGTTACAGCCCATTGATTGGCGTACCACAGCTAAAAAAGATTTGGTTGCCAGTTTGCGCTCATCCGGCATTGTAGGCCTAGGTGGTGCTACGTTCCCGACACACATTAAATTGCGCGCCGACGGGAAATCTAACGTGCATACATTGGTGATTAACGCCGCGGAGTGTGAGCCTTACATCACTTGCGACGATATGCTGATGCGTGAACGCGCAGATGAGATCATCAAAGGGATAGAAATCGTACAGTATTTGCTCGGCACAGAAAAATGTATGATTGGCGTTGAAGATAATAAGCCGGATGCCGCCAGCGCCATGGCTAGAGCCTGCAATGCGCTTATGTCGAATTCAACCGGCCGCCCTGCAATGTCAGTCAAAATCGTCCCTACGCTTTACCCTAGCGGTGATGCACGGCGCCTGATCCACCTGCTGCTGGGCACTGAAATCCCGAACGACAAACGTTCAACTGATGTTGGCATACAAGTATTTAACGTGGCAACCGTGCTGGCGATTTATCGTTATTTTGAATTCGGCGAGCCTTCTATAAACCGTATTGTAACCATGACCGGCAATGTAGAAACACCACAAAATTTTGAAGTATTATTTGGTACGCCGCTACCAACGCTAGTCGCAGCCGCTGGTGGCGCCAAAGCAGACACAACGCATTTCATTATGGGTGGCCCAATGATGGGTTTTGACTTGCCCAGCGACCAAGTGCCGATTACGAAAGCGGCTAACTGCATTATCGCCGCAACGCCTAGCTTATTTACGCCACCACCGCCGGCAATGCCCTGCATACGTTGTGCGCGCTGTGCGGATGCTTGCCCAGTCAACTTGCAGCCGCAAGAACTGTACTGGTTTGCAAAGTCTGACAACTTCGAAAAAGCGCGTGATTACAATCTGTTCGATTGTATTGAATGTGGTTGCTGCACTTATGTATGCCCGAGCGATATCCCGCTAGTACAATATTATCGTTATGCAAAAAGTGAAATTATTGCCGCAGATAAAGCTAAAGAAGCTGCCGACTTAGCTCGTGAACGCAATGAATTTAGACTGGCCCGTATTGAGCGCGAAAAATTAGAGCGTGCACAAAAACATGCAGAGCGTGCGCAAGCGGCCAAGACTGAGGCTACTAAAGCGGATGATGTTAAGTCCGATGAAACGCAGCTAGCAAACCTAACAACAAGCGGGCAAACAAAATCGGAAGTCGCAGCGAGCAGTTCGACTGAGTCTTCACAAGGCGTAACAGACAAGCAAGCGGCAATTGCCGCCGCGATTGCCCGTGCGAAAGCACAAAAGTTAGCTGCGACCAGCGCGACTGAGTTGCCATCGATAACAAGCGCCGCGACTGAAACGCCGCATAGTGCTGACGTGCAGGTACAAGCTGACGTGCAGGCAAAACCAGATAAACAAGCACTGATTGCCGCCGCCATTGCGCGGGCAAAAGCACAAAAACTGGCGGCAGCGCAAGCTGGTGTTGCACCAAAAAACACTGAGAGTGTGAGCACTACGGTTCAGGCTGAAATCAATGAAATCGACGCCATCCGCAAAAAAGCCAAACAAAATGTAGATACAAAGCAGACTACAGAAGCCAAAGATTCGAATTAAAAAAGTAGTCAGCTCAAAAATGTTAATAGGATAAGCTCTTGAACCGTTCACCGTATATTACAGACGCACCGACTGTTAGCAGCATTATGCTTAAAGTGTTACTGGCACTCGTGCCGGGCATTATGGCCTATGTGTGGGTGTATGGCGGCGGCATTTTGGTGTCACTGACACTTGCCACCATTACCGCGTTAGCGGCTGAAGCGGCTTTACTCAAAATCCGCCAGCGCCCTATTCAGCCTTATCTGATGGACTTGAGTGCCGTTGTCACCGCATGGTTATTGGCTTTAGCTTTGCCGCCATTAGCGCCTTGGTGGCTGGTGGTAGTGGGGACGTTTTTTGCCATCGTTATTGCCAAGCAACTTTACGGTGGTTTAGGCTATAACCCGTTCAATCCAGCAATGGTCGGTTATGCGGTGTTGCTCATTTCTTTTCCGCTGATTATGACAAAATGGCCTGCACCGCTGTTACTGGCGCAAGCGCCACTGGGGTTTATGGATCAACTGCACTTTATTTTTGCTAATGTGCTGCCCGCCAATATTAAAGTCGACGCCATTACCTCGGCCACGCCACTCGATTACCTGAAAACGCAGCTGATGCTCAAACATGAAGTTGCCAACATTGCAAAAGCCCCGATCTTTGGCATGTTTGGCGCAAAAGGTGGTGAAATTGTCACGGGTGCATATGCACTGGGTGGTTTGTATTTACTGCAACAGCGCATCATCAGCTGGCATTTGCCAACTGCATTTTTAGCCGCACTCGGCCTGATTTCATTGGGGTTTTATGCTGTTAACCCGGCACATTTTGCTAATCCGCTATTTCATTTAATGAGCGGCGCATCAATGTTGTGTGCGTTTTTTATTATCACAGACCCCGTGAGTGGTCCAACCACACCACGTGGCAAGTTGTATTTTGCTGCAGGAGTTGGTGTGCTCACCTATCTAATCCGCGTGTATGGCGGCTACCCGGATGGCGTTGCCTTTGCCGTGCTGCTCATGAATATGTGTGTGCCACTGATTGATACTTATACTCAACCGCGCGTTTTTGGTCACACGAAATAATTAAGCGCATAATTGAATCAAGCATATGCCCGATACCGTCTTTAAGCACACACTCAAAACTGCCCTCACCATGATTGCTTTTACATTCATTGGTACGGCGATGCTGGCTTATGTATTTGAAATCACCCGGGCACCTATTGAAAAAAGCGAAGCAGAAGCCCGGTTAGCGCTTTTTAAGCAAATTTTGCCCGAGAGTGCCTACGATAATGACTTATTAAAAGAAACAGTCCAAATAACACCCAATGAACTATTAGGCAACCATTTACCCACTGAAGCCAACATCGCAAAACTTAACAATAAAACAGCTGGCGTGATTTTAGAAGCGGTTGCACACGATGGCTATAGTGGTGATATTAAATTATTGATTGCGATTCGCGCCGATGGCTCTATCAGTGGCGTACGCGTGCTGGCACACAAAGAAACGCCTGGATTAGGCGATTATATTGATATCGTGCATGATAGCTGGATCAAACTATTTAACGATGAATCTTTAAGTAAAACGCCGGCCCAACAATGGCAAGTGAAAAAAGACGGCGGAAAATTTGATTACATGGTCGGCGCTACCATTACACCGCGTGCCGTTGTCAAAGCCGTATTTAAGGCCGTACAATTTTTTGAGGCGAATAAAAATACTCTTTTTGCCGGCACTAAAAATACAGATTCCACTCAAATGGATAAGGATTAATCATGAGTATCTATAAAGACATTGCCGTAAATGGCCTATGGAAACAAAACCCTGGCGTAGTCCAGTTGTTAGGCCTGTGCCCGACGTTAGCCGTCACCACAAGTGCCGTGAACGGCTTAAGCTTGGGCCTCGCCACCGCGCTAGTCATGGCCGCGGCCAATGGCTCAGTATCCCCAGTGCGTAAATTCATACCCGGCGAAATTCGCGTACCGGTGTTTATTTTAGTCATTGCGGCATTAGTAACCGTCATTGATATGTCAATCAATGCGTTTGCACATCCGCTACATAAAGTATTAGGGATTTTTATTCCGTTGATTGTAGTGAATTGCATCGTGCTTGCCCGGGTAGAATCTTTTGCCGCTAAAAACACACCCGTACCCTCGATGCTGGACGGCTTTATGATGGGGACGGGCTTAACGCTAGTACTAGGTTTGCTGGGCGGCATGCGTGAACTGGTAGGTAAAGGCACATTATTTTCTGGCCTGGATTTAGTATTTGGCCCAGCGGCTAAACAATTCGTATTGACGGTGATTCCTGATTATCATGGCTTTTTATTGGCTATATTGCCACCGGGGGCTTTTTTGGGTTTAGGTACTTTAATCGCTATACGTAATTGGATCGAAATCAGAAAAACAGCCCAGACCAATTCACCAACACCGCTGCTCAAGCCCGCACCGAACTATTAACCAAGTCATTACCACGTATGAATACCCATGAATTCTAAGCAACGCCTTGAAATTTTCAAGCGTTTAAGTGTTGCTATACCGAACCCTACCACTGAACTCAGGCATAGCAGCACGTTTGAACTACTGATTGCGGTGATTTTATCGGCACAGGCGACCGATAAAGGTGTCAATATTGCAACCGAAAAACTATTCGCTGTCGCCAATACCCCAGAAAGCATTTTGGCACTCGGGCTACAGGGTTTAGAGCAATATATTAAAACCATCGGCTTGTATCATGCCAAAGCCCAAAATGTGCTGGCCACTTGTCAAATGTTAATCACACAGCATCAATCACAAGTGCCCAACACCCGCCTGGCTTTAGAAGCCTTGCCGGGCGTAGGGCGTAAAACAGCCAACGTTATTTTAAATACGGCATTTGGTGAGCCAACCATTGCCGTTGATACGCATTTATTCAGATTAGGCAATCGCATTAAGCTTGCCACCGGCAAGACGGTGTTAGAGGTTGAAAAAAAATACCTCAAAACCATTCCGCAAGAATTTATGAAAGATGCGCACCATTTATTGATTTTGCATGGCCGTTACACTTGCACTGCACGTAAACCCAAGTGTAGCCAGTGTTGCATTAACGACTTATGTGAGTACCCGGATAAAGAGCACGTTCACCAAAAATACATAGCCACCCCACAGTCTGATCAAAGCAAGCAATGAAGGTCGCCACCAGTATCGTATTAGGCAATCAAGCCACCCCCGCGTTAGCCGCTGAAGCCGTTACTCAGGCAATGCACAAGGCAGGTATTACTATTGCAAACAGTGTATTGCTACTGCTCACCTCCGAGTTTGCCAGTGATCCCCAACCAGCAATCAGGGCCGCAGCAAAAGCGGCCAATTGCATGCAAGTCATGGGATGCTCGGCTACGGGAATTTTTACTGAAGAAGACTGGGTGCTAGATGCGCCAGCCGCTGCCGCAATGGTGTTTGGTGATGACATCACCTTACAATTACCCGGTCTCAATCACACGCAACAACCATTACTCACCCTCACAGCCCCCAATGCCATTAACAGCACCTGGCTGAATCATGGCATTGCGCGCTTTGGCGGCGTATCTGGTGATGCGATTGGCCAAGGACATTTTTCTGTATGGCAAAATGCTAAAGGTGATGTCTCTGGTTATGTCGAGGCCTTTTTTTCTGGCGTTAAAGTGGCAACTAAAGCCTCTCATGGCTTGCAACTTCTCACCAACCCACAGAAAATTCAGCACGTGAATGGTTTTGATATTACTTTGCTGGATAATCAAGCGCAGCTAAGCGCATTGCAAAAAGCCTGGAAGCTGCACAGCAAAAGTGATGAACCCGTACCGCTACACTTAGTGATAGCCGTTTATGCGAGCGATGCCGAGGCCATCACGCTAGGAGAATATGATCAAACCACCCTCATTAGTTATGAGGAGAATAATGGCAGTATCACGCTGGCACAGCCCTTGGCAGCGGGGCAATTTCTAAGCTGGGGTTTGCGAGATCAAACGGTAGCAGAAGCCGACTTGACGCTTATTACACATCAGTTATCTCAAGAGCTAGGCGGCGCGCCTGATTTTGGCCTGCTATTTTCCTGTTTAGGTCGTGGGCCATATTTTTATGATGGCATTGACCGCGATTTGAACGTAATCACCCAGCAGTTTCCTTATATGCCGCTATTAGGTTTTTATGGTAACGGTGAAATTGCGCCAATGCGCGGTAATAATCAACTGCTGCCTTATTCTGCGGTGTTAAGTTTATTTGCCGCACAACAAGTACAGCCATAACAACAAAACAATGAG
>DIZU01000069.1:11317-22775 GCA_002429455.1 Methylotenera sp. UBA6020
GATTTAGAAAAAATTGCGCTTGAAGTCATTCAAATGCACCCTGAATACCATGTCGTATTAGATTCACCGGAGCGTTACAAGCATCAGCAATATTTTCCTGAGATGGGTGAAACCAACCCATTTTTGCATTTGAGCTTACATTTATCGGTGATTGAGCAAATCAGCATCAACCAACCCATAGGCATTCGTGAGGTTTATGATAAATTACGCCAACAATATAACGATGCTCATCTGGCGCAACATGATTTACTCGACTGCCTGGCCGAAACGATTTGGCAGGCGCAACGCAATAATGCACCATTGGATGCCGCAAACTATCTCAATTTATTAAAACAAAAATCAGGGAAAACTTGATAATGGCAAATATAAACGATTGGCTTAATGAACATGGCGATTACTTGTATCGCTTTGCACTGGCAAGATTACGTAACCCGCATCAAGCCGAAGATGCTGTGCAAGAAACCATGCTGGCCGCCATTAAAAGCCATAGTTTTGCGGGCGAGTCGTCAGCGCGCACCTGGCTGACAGGCATACTCAAACATAAAATTATTGACCTGCAACGTAAACAGATTCGCGAACAGCCGCTGTCTGATGTAGTTGATCTAGATGCATCGGATACCAGCATGGATGATTTCTTTGACAAAAGCGGTCATTGGATTGACCGTCCGCAAGCATGGGACATGCCGGATAACGCCCTTGAACAGAAGCAGTTTTTACAAATCCTGAGTGAGTGCATGGATAAACTACCGGCTAAATTGGCCGCAATTTTCATGATGCGTGATGTAAACGAACTGGATAATGAAAACATTTGTAAGGCACTGAATATTACGACGACCAATGCTTGGGTGATGTTGTATAGAGCTAGGATGGGATTAAGAAAGTGTCTAGAGATGCATTGGGTTACAGGGTAAAGGAAAAAGATTAATGCTTAAATGTAAACAAGCCAGCCAACTCATTTCACAGTCTTTAGATCGTCCATTGTCATGGTTTGATCGGGTGCAGTTGAGGTTTCATCTTTTTATTTGCGATGCCTGTAACAGTTTTAATCGTCAATTAAATCAATTACGTGCTGCAGTGCAACGCATCACTCAACACACTGAAAATGACAGCACTATACAGCTACCGTTAGAAGCAAAAGCCAGAATTACAAGCGCGATTGAATCTAAACATCACTAAATGCCGTATAAATTAAAGCATTACATTGCACTATAAATTAGTGCTCTTAAAAATACTTATCTCACATTATTAAAGGGCTTACCATGAATAAAACTCAAAAAACTATCGCACTTGCTATCGGTGGTGCATTCGTCTTATCAATCGCAGTAACCTCAGTTAACGCAGCAACAAATCCATTTGCCATCAAGTCACTTGCTAGCGGTTATCAAATTGCAGATAATGACAGCAAAATGAAAGATGGCAAATGCAGTACTGGTAAATGCGGTGTAAACAAAAAAGCGGCAATGGAAAAAGCAGCAGAGATGGATAAATCTAAAGAAGGTTCATGCAGCGCAGCAAAAATGAAAGAAGGTGCTTGTAGCGCTGAAATGAAAAAAGGCGCTGAAGAAAAAATGAAAGAAAGCCCGGCTAAATAAGGTTAATTTAGTCGCTGATTTAGTTAGATTGTAATTCAGACTCCTCACATGACTATATTCAATCATGCGGAATCTAAAATTAGCGGTGTGGGTTTGGGGTTAAAGCGGGAGCTGATACCTCAAATCCAAACTGCTTTTGGTCAAACGCATATTGCCAATATTAATTTCGTCGAAATTGCGCCTGAAAACTGGATTGATGCTGGCGGAAAAACTGCCAAACAACTAGATTGGTTCGTAGAGCGCTATCCCATTGCTTGTCACGGTTTATGTTTGTCTCTTGGTGGTTTAAGTCCGCTCAATACTGTTTTTTTGCAGCAAGTAAAAAAATTTCTGCATCAATATAACATTCCACTTTATACAGAACATTTAAGTTACTCGACTGACGGCTACAATGGCCAGCAAGGCTATTTGTATGATCTGCTGCCAATCCCGTTTACTGAAGAAGCCGTACATTATGTGGCGCAGCGTATACGTCAAACGCAGGATATTCTGGGTCAGCGAATTGCCATAGAAAACACCTCCTTTTATGTCAAAGCGCCAATATCCACCATGGATGAGTTAACGTTTCTTAACGCGGTACTAACAGAAGCCGATTGTTTTTTACATCTGGACATCAATAACATTTACGTGAATAGCATAAATTTTGGTTTTGATGCACATGAATTCTTACGCGGCATTCCTGGCGAACGCATTGTATATGGCCACGTTGCAGGTCACTATCAACAAAAACCGGACTTATTGATCGATACGCATGGCGAAGATGTGATTGACCCGGTATGGGCATTGCTGGAAAGTGCCTATCAACTTTTTGGGACTTTCCCGACATTGCTGGAACGCGACAACAACATACCACCACTTGAGTTATTGATGAGTGAAGTGAATAAGACTGCTACTTTGCAAAGTAATTACATTCAACATCAACAAGCCTCGGTTACGTAGCTGCACGGATTAGCATGACAAAAGATTTACCTAGCTTTCAACGTTATCAACAAGAATTCTGCGCCTACATTCGCGACCCTATACACCAGCCACGGCCGAAAAACGTACCCGCCAAGCGCATGGCGGTATATAAAGAAATTGTGTTTAATAATCTCTTTGAATCGGTTTCAGCCTGCTTCCCGGTCGCACAACAAGTATTAGGTAAACGTGCCTGGCTAAACCTGGTACGTGGATTTCTGCGTGAACATTCGGCGAATAGTCCGATTTTTCGCAAGATTCCTGAAGAGTTTCTCAGTTTTTTAGCTAGTCAAACTCATCTATTCTTTACAAATCTACCGCCATATCTGGAATGTCTCTGTCATTACGAATGGATGGAACTATTCGTTTCTTCCATGGTAATTTCCTCAGATGAGACAGCAGTCAATGTACGAAAAATAAATTCTTTAGATAATTTACTTGCCGGTCAACCAGCGTTTACACCGACGATGCAATTGCTTAATTACGAGTATGCCGTACAAAAAATCTCGCCTCGTTATAAACCTCAAGAGAAAGTGGGCACGCAGCTTTTGCTCTACCGCGATGCTGAATATACCATTAAATTTATTGAGTTGAATCCTGTGACGTACCGGCTGATTGAGTTGCTGCAGCAGCAAGAAACGACTAGTAAGCAGGCACTTACTATGGTTGCCAATGAACTGAATCACCCTCAACCAGAGAGCGTGATTCAGTTTGGACTAGAAATCTTAGAGGGCTTGAGAAACCAAGGGATCATCCTTGGTGTTTACAACATGGCGAATAAATAAAGCAAAGCTAGTCGTCAAAATTGGCCGTCTGCAACTGCCGTTCTTCTAGCGTTACCAGTAAGTCGGTTTGTTCACCTTGGCTCATATCCCACCAACCTTTAATTTCATCGATGGTCCGATAGCAGCCTTGGCACAAGCCACTCAAATCATCTATTGCACATACACTAATACAAGGTGATTTAATCTCGAGTTGCGTGTTTTCTGACATTGGTTCCAACCATTCACTTCATTAACATAATGGGTTAAATTCTTAATACTTTTATTTACAGTATTAATTTAAGACACCGTGGCATTGCTTGTATTTTTTACCTGACCCACATGGGCAAGGATCATTACGTCCGACCTTGACCCCATCACGGATTACCGGCTGGGTGGTTAGTATTGCTTGACCATCTTCAGGGCCTACCACGGCTAAAGCTTCAGCATAGTCCGCATGTTGATATTGCACATTTTCCACTTCTACTGGCTTTTCAACCGCTTCAACGTCTGCTTCCGTTTTTACCTGCACCAGCATAGTGACTTTGGTGACTTCACTTTTCACCGTATTCAGCAAACCTTCAAACAGCTCAAATGCTTCGCGCTTATATTCTTGCTTAGGATTTTTTTGCGCATATGAACGCAAATGAATGCCTTGGCGCAAATGATCCAACGCAGCCAGATGCTCACGCCAATGGTTATCCAGGCTTTGCAGCATCACAGAGCGCTCAAACTGCCGCATAATCTCGGCACTGGCCTGTTGCTCTTTAGCGGTATAGGTGCTGTCGGCCGCCTCTAAAATACGTTCGCGTAGGGTTTCTTCGTGCAAATCTGGATTATCTTCCAACATTTTTTGCAATGGAATTTCTAAGCCAGCTTCTATCTTCAACTCTTTTTCTAAACTAGGCACATCCCATAATTCCTCCACGCTATTGGGCGGAATATGCGTCGCAATCATACTGGCAAGCACATCATCGCGCATGGCTTTGATTGTTTCCGCGACATCGGCCGCTTCTAACAACTCATTGCGCTGCTCGTAAATCACTTTACGCTGGTCGTTGGCGACATCATCGTATTCGAGCAATTGTTTACGAATATCAAAGTTACGACCTTCAACTTTACGCTGTGCATTTTCAATCGCACGCGTGACCCACGGATGCTCAATTGCCTCACCATCTGGCATATTGAGCTTTTCCATGATGGCTGAAACACGATCAGATGCAAAAATACGCAGTAATTGATCTTCTAATGAAAGATAAAAGCGGCTAGAGCCAGCATCGCCTTGGCGACCTGAACGACCGCGTAACTGATTATCCACGCGACGCGACTCATGGCGCTCAGTCCCAATAATATGCAAGCCACCGGCGGCTAACACGCCATCATGCCTAAGCTTCCATGCGGCTTTAATCTCGGCGATACGCGCCTCTTTTTGCGCATCAGTTAAGGCTTCATCGGCATGTACCAATGCGATATCTGGTTCAGGATTACCACCCAGCACAATATCGGTACCGCGACCCGCCATATTGGTGGCAATCGTGATCACGCTTGGCTGACCGGCTTGTACAATAATGTGTGCTTCGCGTTCATGCTGTTTTGCATTGAGCACTTGATGTTCTAAATTCGCTTCCGTCAGCAATTTAGAAATCAGCTCCGAGTTTTCAATGGAAGTAGTACCGACTAATACCGGTTGCCCACGGCTTTGACAGTCTTTGATGTCTAAAATCACTGCTTCGTACTTCTCCCGCGCGGTACGATACACTTTATCCATATTATCTATACGCTGCATCGGGCGGTGCGTAGGAATAACAACGGTTTCCAGGTTGTAAATCTGATTAAACTCATAAGCTTCAGTATCTGCCGTACCGGTCATACCTGACAGCTTGGTGTACATACGGAAATAGTTTTGAAAGGTAATAGAGGCGAGCGTTTGGTTTTCTTTTTGAATCTCAACGCCTTCTTTGGCTTCAACCGCTTGGTGTAAGCCATCTGACCAACGACGGCCAGACATCATGCGACCCGTAAATTCATCCACAATAATCACTTCACCATCACGCACTACATAGTGCTGATCTCTATGGTAAAGATTACGCGCGCGTAACGATGCGTACAAATGATGCACCAGCGTAATGTTGGCCGCCTCGTATAAACTTGAACCTTCCGGTAGCAGACCTGCTTCTGTGAGCAAACCTTCTGCATGCTCATGCCCTTGTTCGGACATCACCACATTTTGGCCTTTTTCATCTACCCAAAAGTCACCAGTGCCCTCTTCTTCAGCTTGCGGCACTAATTTTGCGGCAACAACGTTAATTTGGTTATACAGCGCCACGCTATCATCCGCCTGGCCTGAAATAATCAATGGCGTACGTGCCTCATCAATTAAAATCGAATCGACCTCATCAATCAAAGCGTAATTCAGACCACGCTGCACGCGCTCAGCGATGGTGTAAACCATGTTATCGCGCAGATAGTCAAATCCGTATTCATTGTTGGTACCGTATGTGATATCGGCAGCATAGGCTTGACGCTTAGCCTCGCTTGGCATTTGCGATAAATTGATACCGATTGTCAATCCCAAAAACTGGTAAAGACGCCCCATCCACTCCGCATCACGTTTGGCCAGATAATCATTCACGGTAATGACATGAACGCCCTTGCCGGTTAAAGCATTCAAGTAGGTTGGCAAAGTCGCCACCAGCGTTTTACCCTCACCCGTACGCATTTCAGCAATTTTGCCCGCATGTAGCACCATGCCGCCGATGAGTTGCACATCAAAATGGCGCATGCCCAATATACGGTGGCTACCTTCACGCACCACTGCAAAAGCTTCAGGTAACAGTTGGTCCAGACTTTCGCCATTGGTATAACGTTGTTTGAACTCAGCAGTTTTCGCTTTAAGCGCTTCATCTGTCAAAGCCTGCATGGCGGGCTCTAGCGCATTAATTAGATGTACTTTTTGTGCATATTGTTTAACTAGCCTGTCGTTACGGCTACCGAATAATTTTTTGAACAACGTGGATATCATGAAATGATTGACTTTCCGCTAGAGGATAAAATACTTTTTATAATTATATTGGATTGGAAATTTGAGATTCTAGGGGTGAATGCCTAAGCACCAAGACCTAAAGATAAATATCAGGCTCCGAATGCTGGCGTTGAATAGTGATCAATAAATGAAGCATATAGTTTTAGTGGGGCTTACTTTCATTAATTCAATTACTGGCATTAAGATATTTTCTAGGATCTAAAGCATTACCGTCCAACCTGATTTCGTAATGCAAATGCGGCCCAGTTGAACGGCCGGTACTACCAACTTCGGCGATTTTCTGCCCTTTTTCAACACGATCGCCAACCTTGACCACCAGCAATGAAGCATGTGCATAGCGTGTTTCCAGACCTGAGCCATGATCAATTTTGACAATTTTACCATAATCAGGCGTTTGCTCTGCAGCAGAAACAATACCGCCAGCCGCCGCATAGATTGGCGTACCTACCGCGGCAGTGAAATCTAAACCCTCATGAAATGCTTTATGCCCATTAAACGGGTCTAACCGCCAACCAAAACTAGATGAATTATATGCAGCAGCCACCGGGCTGCTATTGGGCAATGTATCTTTCAATACACTTTGTTGTAACAATTTAGCTTCTAAATCACTTAAATGGTCTGTATCAAAGTCTACTTTTGCCATTAACTCAGCAATTCTTTTTTGTAAATCTGTCTCAGATAACGGCGCACCTAGTAATGGTGCGTCTAGCACTAAAGGGCCACCACGATTAGGAGACAGTGCTTTGTTAAGGGCTGGATTAACATCCTGCCTGGTTCCTGCGGCATTATTAGGTGCTATTGCTTTTTCACCGGCCAATTTAGCCAAACGCTCACTTTGCGCATCTAAACGCATGATACGCGCTTGCATCTCGCCTAATTGCATGGCATAAACATCCAGATGTTTTTGTGGATTGCTAAAAGAAAATTTAAGTTGCGCGGGAATCAATGATTTCACCCCCTGTTGCGTAACGGACTCCTGTGGCACAATTAGCATCAAAGTAATGAAGGCGGGCAACACTATCAACGCGAGTACAATCATGCTCACTTGTAGCACTGATAGCGTTTTTGCTTTCGCCATTTTATTTGAGACAAAGATGATATTCATACGATTCCTAATCACCGCCAGTATTTTTAACAATAGTAGCCATGAAGCGATTTAACGCATTACTTAATCAGCCGGAACTTACTGTGCTCAATGAGCGTGGCCGGGAAACACAAGCTGCGCAAAAAATTTGGGGGGCGATTGCACCTGACAACTTGGCTCAACTAAGCCATGCAACCACTATTAAAAATCAACAATTCACGGTATTTGCCGACAACAATGCTGTCGCAGCAAAAATTAAACTTTTTATACCTAGCTTATTGATTAAGCTAGAAAAGAAAGGGTGTGAAGTTACTTCAATTCGCGTGAAAGTGCAAGTAAAATCTACCCCACAAATCAAGCCGAAAGCCATCAAAAAGCTCAGCGCTCAAGCCGCCATCGATTTGCATCAACTCGCTAAAAAGTTATCCGGCACCGCGCTTGGTGACGCCTTGACTAGATTAGCTACAAAAGCCGACTAAAACCCCAATCTTTCACCTGCCCATTGTTTTTCTTCCTTTTAGCAAGCTTAATCAATGCTTAAGTAATTAAGCTTGCTCATTTACCGGCCTAGTTTAGCTAGGTGTTGTTAGCCCCGCCTATTAGTGCAATAATGAGTTTATGTTACAAATTATTTACATTATTCAATGTGATGTAACTATATTTTCTACAGGTTTCTAACGATTATTTTTACAGAGATTTTGCAGATTAAACAGCAATGGCACCGTATTCAGCACCACATGTTTAGCACTTGGTTTCAGTTCACACTAGTTTTATTTTCGCGTTTTACGGCATTATTTTAAGTAACGTATTTATAAAAATTTAGATAGGGAGAAGTCATGTCAGTTGCACTAATGATTGCCATCGGAGCTGCTAGTTTAGCGGTGCTGTATGGTGCGGTAATGAGTAAATGGATTGCAGGCTTACCTGCCGGCAACGCACGTATGCAAGAAATTGCCAGTGCAATTCAACAAGGGGCTGCTGCTTACTTAGCCCGTCAATACAAAACCATCACCACAGTCGGTGTCATCTTAGCCATTATGATTGGCCTATTTCTCAATATTACTACCGCCATTGGCTTTGTTATAGGAGCTGTCCTCTCAGGCACATGTGGCTTTATTGGCATGAATGTTTCAGTAAAAGCCAATGTACGTACGGCTCAGGCTGCGACTAAAGGGATTGGGCCCGCACTTGATGTCGCGTTCAAAGGTGGCGCAATTACGGGCATGCTCGTGGTAGGTCTGGGCTTGCTCGGCGTTACCGGCTTCTACGCCTACTTAGTGGCAATAACAGCGCCTGAGCAAGCTACCGACTTAAATCCGCTTATCGGCCTAGCTTTCGGTTCGTCCCTCATCTCAATCTTTGCACGTTTGGGCGGCGGCATTTTCACTAAAGGCGCGGACGTAGGCGCCGATTTGGTCGGTAAGGTAGAAGCCGGCATTCCTGAAGACGACCCGCGCAACCCGGCAGTCATTGCCGATAACGTCGGCGATAACGTGGGTGATTGTGCCGGGATGGCGGCGGATTTATTCGAGACTTATGCCGTGACTTTAATCGCCACCATGGTCTTGGGCAGCCTGCTACTCACAGACGCCGGTGCCAATGGCATGCTATACCCCCTCATGCTGGCGGCAGTGTCTATCGTTGCCTCTATCATTGGCTGCTTCTTTGTTAAAGCTTCGCCAGGCATGAAAAATGTCATGCCTGCACTGTATAAAGGTCTGGCTGTGGCAGGAACATTATCACTGGCGGCCTTTTACTTTGTCACCATGAGGATGTTCCCTACAGGACTTACCGCCGGGGAGTTAAGCGTGTCGGCCAATCAGCTATTTGGCGCATGTGCGGTTGGTTTAGTGCTAACAGCAGCATTGGTGTGGATTACCGAATACTACACCGGCACAGATTTCGCCCCGGTAAAACACATCGCACAGGCCTCTACCACAGGCCATGCCACCAACATTATCGCGGGTATCGGTATCGCCATGAAATCAACTGCATTACCGGTGCTCTCGGTGTGTACTGCCATTTTCATTTCATATCACTTGGGTGGATTATATGGTGTGGCAATCGCCGCAACCTCCATGTTAAGTATGGCAGGTATCGTCGTAGCGTTAGATGCCTATGGGCCAATTACGGATAATGCCGGTGGCATTGCCGAAATGGCTGGTTTACCGAAAGAAGTGCGCGATGTAACTGACCCGTTAGACGCTGTAGGCAATACGACCAAAGCGGTGACAAAAGGTTATGCGATTGGGTCGGCTGGCTTGGCGGCACTGGTATTGTTCGCGGACTATACGCACAAACTTGAAGGCGCAGGTATTGTGGTTAAGTTTGACTTAAGCGACCCAATGGTGATTATTGGCTTGTTTATTGGCGGCTTAATTCCATTCTTGTTCGCGGCCATGGCGATGGAAGCGGTAGGCCGCGCAGCGGGTGCAGTGGTAGAAGAAGTCCGTAGACAATTCCGTGATATCAAAGGCATCATGGAAGGTACCGCTAAGCCAGAATATGGCAAAGCCGTGGATATGCTAACCACAGCAGCAATCAAAGAGATGATGATTCCATCCTTATTACCAGTCGCAGTACCGATTGCAGTCGGCTTATTACTTGGCCCGGTGGCTCTGGGCGGCCTGCTTATGGGCACCATAGTAACGGGGCTATTTGTCGCTATTTCAATGTGTACGGGTGGCGGGGCTTGGGACAATGCCAAAAAGTATATTGAAGATGGTAACCACGGCGGCAAAGGCTCCGATGCGCACAAAGCAGCGGTCACCGGCGATACGGTCGGCGACCCCTACAAAGATACTGCAGGCCCGGCGGTGAATCCATTAATTAAAATCATCAACATCGTGGCATTATTGATCGTGCCACTGCTGCATATGTAAGACTTCATCATTAAAAAGGCGACCTAGGTCGCCTTTTTAATTGGGCGTTTGATTGCGGTTAGCCTCTGTTCTTGCACCAAAACTCAGGCTCGGACCTGATTAAACACTAGGTAAGAGCAAATCCTCCAGAAAAAAAGCTGATAATGATGATCGCCCAGAAATACCGGCCTTACGATAAAGTGCTCTTGCCTGCTCTCGCACCGTACGCTCACTTGATGAGCGTATATTCGCAATCTCTTGATGACTAAAGCCTTTGAGCAATAGCAATCCTACTTCAGCCTCTGCGTTAGTGAGCCCCCAACGCACAAACTGCTTTTGTATTTCAAGCCCAAGACCTGCAATCAATTCACGGCTCTCATCTCGCCAAATTTGAGCTTGCCTATGCGCTGCCGCAAGATCAGTTTGTAATGTACGCAAGGTAGATTGTGTCGACTGATAAAACCAATGCCAAAAAATTCCCATGCCAGTTACGGCTGTCAGCAATACCATCAACTCAGTGACAAGATGCGTCCACTCAATACCATCGCCATAATCGCCGACTAAATCCCATGCAATTAGTACAAAAATTACCCCATACAAACTCATCGCAATTTTGAGAAGCCGCCGGTTATCCAGGCTAGCTGAAAAATCCATATCCTCTGAAAAGCCCAAGTCTTCTGACATACAGGTACCACCTCCGACTGAATAATGTTCAGATAAGTCAAATGACGCATTCACGCATTGTGAGCATTAGCTGATGATAACGACTAGTTTAACGCGCATCAGCGTTTAATAAAACCGACTGCACCGCAACATAAAGGAGATTAAAGTGAACAGATCAACAAAAATAGTAAATGTATGGGATCCACTGGTACGTATTGGACATTGGACTTTAGTCGTCGCATTTTTCACCGCCTACTTTACCGAGGATGATTTTCTTACTCAACATGTATGGGCTGGTTATATAGTCGCTATTGTCGTTTTATCAAGAATCATTTGGGGCGTGATAGGTACAACACATGCGCGATTTGGTGACTTTATTTATGCACCAAAAGCAATTTTTGCTTATCTTAAAGGCCTAATTAGCGGCAAGTCTCAGCATTATGTAGGGCACAACCCGGCAGGTGGTGCAATGGCAATCGCGCTGTTGTTGAGCTTGT
>DIZU01000069.1:22874-24182 GCA_002429455.1 Methylotenera sp. UBA6020
CTATTGTCGTTTTATCAAGAATCGTTTGGGGCGTGATAGGTACAACACATGCGCGATTTGGTGACTTTATTTATACACCAAAGACAATTTTCGCCTATCTTAAAGGCCTAGTTAATGGCAGGCCTCGGCACTATAGAGGACACAACCCAGCAGGCGGCGCAATGGTAATCGCGCTGTTGTTGAGCTTGTCTGCTACGGTTTACACAGGATTTGCGCTGTATGCGGTAGAAAAAAATGCTGGGCCACTTGCCAGTTTGCTAGCAGAACACAATAAATCTAAGCCAGTAGCAACCTGCATTTCAACAGCTAAAGCTGATGAGCATGATAATAAACAGCACCTAATCAATGAACAAAGCGAAGAGTTTTGGGAAGGGCTACACGAGTTCTTTGCCAATTTCACCTTACTCCTGGTGGCGTTGCATATTGGCGGCGTATTGCTATCGAGCTATGTTGATAAAGAAAATCTTATCAAAGCCATGGTGACTGGGCACAAAGAGGTCCCAAAAGATGGAGAATGACTCAAAGCTTGCGAGCTATAATAACCGCATATTCTGAACAACATGCACCAAGCTATTCGGTGCGCTTAACTGGAGCATCCATTTTGAGGCATTCTGAATTTCATCGCTCGCATCGTATTGGCTGGTTACGTGCGGCCGTTATGGGCGCTAATGATGGCATTGTATCCACTGCAAGTTTGATTATCGGCGTTGCTTTTGCACACGCCTCTCATGAGGCTATTCTTTTAACGGGTGTCGCTGGCTTGGTATCAGGTGCCATGTCCATGGCTGCGGGTGAATATGTCTCAGTAAGCTCACAAGCCGATACCGAAGCCGCCGATTTGGCGCGCGAACGTGTAGAGTTAGCAACAGACCATGAGAGTGAGCTTAAAGAACTCACCAACATTTATATTGGTCGTGGACTAAAGCCTGATTTAGCACACCAGGTAGCCATGCAATTCACCGCACACGACGCACTTGCTGCACATGCGCGAGACGAACTAGGCATTAGTGAAACCATGAATGCCCGGCCTGTTCAAGCGGCGCTTGCCTCCGCCGGTACATTTTCGATTGGTGCACTGCTACCTTTAGTGGTGGTATTAAGCGTACCCACGACACATACCATTCTCTATGTAGCCATCATGTCGCTCGCTTTTTTAGCCTTATTGGGAGGGTTGGCGGCAAAAGCGGGAGGCGCAAACACATGGGCCGGTGCTGCACGCGTAGCGTTTTGGGGCACGCTTGCCATGGCAGCCACCGCTGGGGTAGGTAGTTTATTTGGCGTTGTCGCAGCATAAGCCGAAATATCATT
>DIZU01000069.1:24283-25594 GCA_002429455.1 Methylotenera sp. UBA6020
AGGTAGCGCAAGCTACCTTTTTTATACTTGGGATTTGAATCCAGCCAACAATCTAGAAATCATTGGCCCTAGCAACAATAAACCTAAAAAGCCGGTTTTACCTTAGCCTTGTTATAGTTATCTACGCCTTCAATGATCTCTTTTTTCGCTTGGTCAATATCGCCCCAACCATTGATTTTGACCCATTTGCCTTTATCTAAATCTTTATAATGTTCAAAAAAGTGCGAAATCATATTCAAACGCCAATCTGATACGTCTGTGTGTGCTTTTAAATGACCATACAAACCACATACCTTCTCTATCGGTACTGCCAACACTTTTGCATCCAGGCCAGCCTCATCTTCCATCAGCAATACGCCTAGCGGACGACAACGCACCACCACCCCTGGGATCAACGGCACTGGCGTCATCACCAGCACATCTACCGGGTCGCCATCATCTGCCAGCGTATGTGGCACGTAACCATAATTGGTCGGATATTGCATGGCAGTACCCATAAAGCGATCCACAAAAATCGCGCCGCTTTCTTTATCAACTTCATACTTTACTGGGTCGCCCTGCATTGGGATTTCAATGATGACATTAAAGTCATTAGGGACATCTTTACCGGTTGGTACTTGGTTTAACGACATTACTTATTCCTAAATGATTAATTTTGAGCCGCAATTATAACAAGCTCATGGAAAAAGCATACCAATGGCTTGTAACTAAATGAAGATTCTAACTGGATTGAATTTGCTCTCGGCAACTTTGAATGACGGTTTTGGGAATAAATAACAAAGCGATATAGACTAAAATCGGAATAATGATCACATCGTCTATCTGGCCTAGCACCGGAATGAAATCCGGAATAAGATCAAATGGCAGCAATAAGTAAGCGATAGCCAACCCTAAAAATAGCTTGGCTATCCATGGCGTTTCTGGGTGCTTTAGGACTAACCTATAGACGTCAAACTCTTGTTTGAGATGTTTGGTTAAAGCTTTCAGTTTTTCAATCAAGGCAATTACAACAAAAATTTAAGCAAGATGCAAAGGTTGACCGGTAAGTCGCTCAAAGGCTTCCATATACTTCTCACTGGTTTTTTGTGCCACATCGGCCGGCAACGCTGGTGCAGGGGGTGACTTATCCCAGCCGGTGCTTTCCAACCAATCACGCACAAATTGTTTATCGTAACTGGGCGGGTTTTTACCCACCACATAGCTATCTGCTGGCCAAAAACGCGATGAATCCGGCGTCAACACTTCATCCATCACATGCAACACGCCATTCGCATCTAAACCAAATTCGAATTTAGTATCGGCAATGATAAT
>DIZU01000069.1:25695-36008 GCA_002429455.1 Methylotenera sp. UBA6020
GCTACCTGCTCGGCCATGTCCTTACCGATTAAATCTGCACATTCCTGCAAGCTGATATTCTCATCATGCTCGCCCACCGCAGCCTTGCTGGATGGTGTAAAAATAGGCGTTGGCAACTTGGAGGCTTCTTGCAGGCCTGCTGGCAATTGAATGCCGCACACCGTGCCTTTGGTCTTGTATTCTTTCCAGCCACTACCCACCAAATAGCCACGTACGATGGCTTCAATCGGCAAGGCTTTGAGTTTTTTTACAACCACCGCCCGACTGCCTAACTGCACTTGTTCTGCCGGGTTGGTAACCACGCTATTAGGATCTATGCCGGTTAAGTGATTCGGCACGACATCTTTTAATTTTTCAAACCAGAAATTGGCCATTTGCGTCAGCATCGCCCCTTTATTGGCGATGCCAGTAGGCAAAATCACATCGAATGCTGACAGCCGGTCGGTGCTGACCAATAGCATGGTATTGGCGTCGATATCGTAAATATCGCGCACTTTACCTTGATGTATACGTTTTAGGCTTTGGATGTTGGTTTCTAATAAAGGCTTATTCATGGGTCGCTTATGGATAGATTAGCTGGTCATCATTCGGATGGCATATTATAAAGGCCTACCCGAACTTTATCTATTGATTTGCTTGGCCTGTTTTAAGAGACTTATTTTTAAGCTGTGCCGTCATGAAATTACTAAGTTAAGAATGACTTAAGTTTGTCTATGTTCGCCAATTTTAACGATTTTAAGGGTGTTCGTCCCCCCAGGGCTACCAATCGGCTCACCAAACGTCAGCAACACTAAATCACCCGGGTTGACCACTTGTTGTTGCAACAATACTTGCTCCATTTCCTGCAAAATCTCATCTCTATTTTTGTTTTCTTGCTTAATCGGGTAAGGGTAAACACCACGGTGTAAAGTGAGTTTTCTGCGCGCAAATTTATCAGGTGACAGTGCATAAATAGGCACTTCAGCGTCTGCACGTGACAGCCATTGTGCAGCATTGCCAGATTGTGTCAGTGCGGCAATCGCCTTTATTTTCAAGTGTTGCGCGGTATAAATGGTTGCGGCAGCGATGGCTTCATCCGTTTTTACAAATACCTGGTCTAATTTTCGTATATGTTGCTGGCTAAAGTATTCTTTTTCGGCCTCCATGACCACGCGGTGCACCGCTTGCACGGTTTCCAGCGGATACTGGCCTGCAGCAGTTTCGGCCGATAGCATCACCGCATCGGTACCATCAAGCACGGCGTTCGCCACATCCGAGACTTCTGCACGGGTTGGAATCGGGCTGGTAATCATCGATTCCATCATTTGCGTGGCGGTAATCACCAGTTTATTTTGTGCCCGCGCCATGCGTATCATGCGTTTTTGTAAGCCGGGTATGGCAGCGTCGCCGACTTCAACGCCTAAATCGCCACGCGCCACCATAATGGCATCGGATGCCTCAATAATGGCCTCCAGGTTTTCAATCGCTTCTGCACGCTCGATTTTGGCAATGATACTCGCAGTGCCACCGGCCTTTCTAACCAAGGTCCGAGCGAGCTCAACATCCAATGCTGACTTGGGAAAAGAAATCGCGATGTAATCCGCCTCAAGTGCAACCGCAGTTTTAATGTCTTCGCGGTCTTTTTTCGTGAGTGCATCCGCTGACAAGCCACCACCTTGGCGATTGATGCCTTTATTATTAGATAGAATGCCACCACTCAGCACCACGCAATGAATTTGATTGCCTTTTACTCTATCCACTTGCATGGTAATACGGCCATCATCCAATAATAAAATTGCACCTTCAGCCACCTCTTGAGGCAGCGTTTTATAATCCAAACCGACCTGATATTGATTACCCAACACGCAGTCTGCATCCAGCACAAATAAATCACCGGTTTTCAGGCTAACGTTGCCAAGCTCAAATTTACCAATACGAATCTTAGGGCCTTGCAAATCGCACAGTACGCCTACCGGGCGTCCAAGCTTCATTGCGATGCTACGAACAATCTCAGCCCGTTTAATATGATCTTCCGCCAAACCATGCGAGAAATTTAAGCGCACAACGTTAACACCAGCCGTGATCATACGTGCCAACATCTCCTCACTGCTTGAGGATGGGCCAAGTGTTGCGACAATTTTTGTTTTACGTAACGTCAACCTTTTACCTTTTTTAACTATTTTTGAGGTGTTGCAGTTTTATTTTGTGTTAAAAAATCTACGGTGTTGAAATAATAAAGGGGCCGTTAGCCCCTTTATTATCAAAATGCGCGGGTCTGAGGTGCTTAACATTACTCCCTGCGCATTACCCTTGGCACGTAATTCTAAAATTTCCACCGCAGGTAGTTTTTTACCTTCTAAAAACTCTAAAAATGCCCCCCCTGCGGTCGATATATAGTCTACTTTATCTTCAATGCCATATTTCTGGATCGCTGCAATCGTGTCACCGCCACCTGCAAGTGTGAATGCCTTGGTATTGGCTATCGCATGTGCAATCGTTTTTGTGCCTTCACCAAACTGGTCAAACTCAAATACCCCCACCGGGCCATTCCATACCACAGTACCTGCATTTTTAATGATCTCTACTAATTCATTAGCAGATTTCGCGCCAATATCAAAAATCATATCATCGGCAGCCACAGAAGCCACGTCTTTGCTGATAGCAACCTCGTTAGCGGCAAATTTCTTACCACATACCACATCGACTGCAATCGGTACCGCTGCGCCTCTTTTGGACATTTTGTCCATTAAGGTGCGCGCAACCGGCACTAAATCATCTTCACAAAGCGACTTTCCTACCTCAAACCCTGCGGCTTTCAGGAAGGTATTAGCAATGCCGCCACCAACCACCATTTGATCTACTTTATCCGACAAACTTTCCAATACTGTCAGTTTGGTCGAAACCTTGCTACCGCCGACAATTGCCACCATCGGCCGCCCTGGGTTAAGTAAGGCTTTGGTCAGCGCCTGTAATTCATTCACCAGCAAAATGCCCGCCGCAGCCACCGGTGCGAATTTCGCCACACCATGTGTTGAAGCCTCTGCACGGTGCGCCGTACCGAAAGCATCCATCACAAAGATATCGCATAGCTTGGCATATTTTTGTGACAATTCATCAGTGCTTTTTTTCTCACCCTTGTTGAATCGACAGTTTTCTAGCACCACAAGTTCACCTGCCGCGACTGCAAAGCCACCATCCACCCAGTCTTTAATCAAACGTACCGGCTTGGCTGTTTTATCAGTTTCTCTTAGTTTTGCAGAAATTACATCCACAACCGGTTTTAGCGAGTTCTCTTCTGAGTAAACCCCTTCTTCTGGGCGACCCAAATGCGACGTAACCATCACTTTGGCGCCGGCGTTAAGGGCAAACTCAATGGTCGCCATTGAAGCAGTAATGCGTGCATCTGAAGTGACCTTGCCTTCAGCGACTGGCACATTCAGGTCTGCACGAATGAGTACGCGCTTGCCGCTTAACGCTAAATCCGTCATTTTAATTACGTTCATTACTCACTTATCCCTTAGAATTTTGCTTAAACTTCCCATGAAACTTTTCTTAAGCTTTCAGTTAAAGTTTTTCTTAAATACTCACTTTAAGATTTCATCCAGTAAAACTCTACTTCATCTTTATCGCCCATCGCTTTTTCAATAATGTTGGTTAACGCCACCTCAGCACCGCGCTCCTTAAGTGCCTCTAAGGTCACGCGATTGATCCAGTAGTCCTGGTCGCTTTTATGCTCTTCGGCTAACTCATCAATAAGAAACTGTAGTTGAGCATAGCTGATTGAGCCTATCCAACGATTATTGCTTTTTTCTTTAAGCGTAATCATTCATTATTCCTACTTTAATGACTTTGACATAGTTACCTAGTCTAGTTACTTAAGTTCTAATTACTTGAGTATCTAGTAAGTTACTTAGCGGCCATCATGGCGGCTGTGCTGTCTAACATGCGGCTGCTGAAGCCCCATTCATTGTCATACCAAGCGCAAACTTTCACCAATAGGCCATCTTTAGTCACTTTAGTGAGTGTGGCATCAAAATTGGATGAGAAATTGGTATGGTTGTAGTCCACAGATACCAGCGGCGCTTCGTTATAAGACAAAATGCCTTTTAGCGGGCCGGCAGCGGCGGCTTCATGCATGATGTGATTGATTTCTTCTTTGCTGGTTGGACGCGCAGCGGTGAAAGTTAAATCCACCAACGAAACATTGATAGTTGGTACACGAATCGCGAAACCATCCAGCTTGCCACTTAGCTCTGGCAACACTAACGCTACAGCGGCAGCGGCACCGGTTTTGGTAGGAATCATCGAAGTCGTTGCAGAGCGGGCACGTCGCATATCTACGTGGTGCGAATCTGTCAGCACTTGATCGTTTGTGTACGAATGGATGGTATTCATCAAGCCATTTACAATACCAATCTTTTCATGCAAAGGCTGCACCATTGGCGCCAGACCATTGGTAGTGCAAGAAGCATTAGAGACTACGGTGTAACTGGCCTTTAGTATTTGATGATTAACGCCATAAACGATAGTTGCATCAATGTCTTTATCACCTGGTGCTGATAACAGTACCTTTTTAGCACCGGCATTAATATGCGCTTGTGCTTTGGCTTTACTATTAAAAGCCCCAGTACACTCCAACACAACATCAATGGCCAAATCGGCCCAAGGTAGTTCAGCCGGATTACGTGTAGCAAAGGTTTTTATTTTATGGCTCAGGATAATCATATCATCGCCATCTACGCCTACCTCAAATGGGAATCGGCCATGCGCACTATCGTAACGCGTCAGATGCGCATTGCTTTCTGCATCACCATCGGCACTGTTGATTGCAATTATCTCGATGTCTTTACGACCAGATTCATACAATGCACGTAGCACCATACGCCCAATGCGACCATAACCATTAATTGCTACTCGAATTGCCATGATAATCCCTAAACTTTTCTAATTGAATCAAAACCAGCTAAATTGAAGACCAGTTAAAACAAAACCAGCCTCGTGAAATACTGCAATACATTCTAAACAGTGAAGTAAATAATGAAAAACATCTTGAAAAAAATAAGGCACCCCACATGGAGGTGCCTTATTAAACTAGTGTACTAGTTAAATTAAAAGCACCTTGAATTACAGCACTGATTTAACAGTTGCCACTACATTTTCAACCGTAAAGCCAAAGTGTTTCATCAACACGCCGCCAGGAGCTGATTCACCGAATGTATCAATACCGACAACCGCACCTTCCAGACCTACATATTTACGCCAGAAGTCAGTCACGCCGGCTTCAACAGCCACGCGTTTAACGCCTTTTGTTAATACGCTATCTTTATAAGCTTGATCTTGGCGATCAAATACATTGGTGCTTGGCATAGAAACCACACGAGTTTTCACGCCATTTGCATTTAATTCAGCCGCCGCTTTAACCACTAACTCAAGCTCAGAACCAGTACCGATTAAAATCACTTGTGCGCCATCTACGTCAGACAACACGTAAGCACCTTTACGCATATTTGCGATTTGAGTTGCATCGTGCTTCATGCCAGCTACGTTTTGACGGCTCAATACCAAGCTTGCCGGGCCAGTTTTGCGTTCAACTGCTGCAACCCAAGCGACGCTAGTCTCAACAGAGTTACCTGGACGCCATACATCCATATTTGGAATGTAACGTAAACCAGAAGTAGTTTCGATTGGTTGATGCGTAGGACCATCTTCACCTTGACCGATAGAGTCATGTGTTAACACGTAAATCACACGTTGATGCATCAATGCAGACATACGCATACCGTTACGCATGTAATCAGAGAACATATGGAATGTACCGCCGAATGGAATTAAACCACCGTGCAACGCCATACCGTTCATGATTGCTGCCATACCGAACTCACGTACGCCGTATGAAATATAGTTACCTGGCTTTTTAGCATCTACGTGCACGAAGCTGCCTGTTGAAGTTAAGTTAGAACCAGTTAAGTCAGCAGAACCGCCTAAGAACTCAGGCAATAATGGTGCAAGACCACCAATCGCGTTTTGTGACGCTTTACGTGTAGCAATGCCTTCAGCTTTTTCATTGACAGCGGCAACAAATGCATCTGTGCCTGCTTTCCAGTTTGCTGGCAAATCACCTGCCATACGGCGTGTGAATTCGGCAGCTTCAGCTGGGAACGCAGCTGCGTAAGCAGCAAATTTAGCATTCCATGCAGCTTCAGCAGCAGCACCTTTAGCCGTTGCATCCCAACCTGCATAAACGTCAGCCGGAATTTCAAACGGAGCGTGATCCCAACCAATGTTAGCGCGTGTTGCAGCAACTTCAGCGTCGCCTAATGCAGAACCGTGGCAATCGTGTGAACCTGATTTGTTTGGTGAACCCATACCAATCACTGTTTTACAGCAGATCAATGATGGTTTGTCTGTCACTTTTTTAGCGGCTTCGATGGCTTTGTTCAGTGCATTAACATCATGACCATCAACACCAGCAATTACATGCCAGCCGTATGATTCAAAGCGTTTAGCCGTATCGTCCGTGTACCAAGCTTCGATATGACCATCGATAGAAATACCGTTGTCATCCCAGAAAGCGATTAAATTACCTAAACCCCAAGTACCAGCCAAAGCACAAGCCTCGTGCGATACGCCTTCCATCATGCAACCGTCACCCATAAACACATACGTGTGATGGTCAACAATGTCGTGGCCTGGTTTGTTGAACTGGTTAGCCAGTAACTTCTCAGCCATCGCAAAACCAACACCGTTCGCTATTCCTTGGCCTAATGGACCAGTGGTAGTTTCAACGCCAGGTGCATAGCCATATTCTGGGTGACCAGCACATTTTGAATGTAATTGACGGAATGTTTTAAGTTCGTCCATTGGCAACGCGTAGCCTGTCAGGTGTAGCAATGAATAAATCAACATTGAACCATGACCATTAGAGAGAACAAAACGGTCGCGATTAGCCCAGCTAGGATTTTTTGGGTTATGAACTAAATGGTTGTTCCATAGCTCTTCTGCGATTTCTGCCATGCCCATAGGCGCACCTGGGTGGCCAGAGTTAGCTTTTTGTACAGCATCCATTGCCAGCGCACGGATGGCATTAGCCAGGTCTTTACGTGTTGCCATTTGTTTTCTCCATATTAATTAACTTGGGGTGTTAACGATTCTATTGTCTTAAAAAATCGTTAACGCCTTGATTGAGTTCTTCAAAAAGTCAGTTTTTAAACCGCTTTTTTGCAAAGGTTAAATTATTGCTTAGATAGCCTTTTTCGGCAAGTACAACATCAGCAGATATAGCTTATAGATAGAGACTAAGATACACGACTGCAACAAGGCCGCATATCGCTCGCGTTGCTAAGAATACTATTGGTTGATGGCTTAAACTATAATACGCGGCTTACCTAAATTCAGTAACCAGCGAATAACGTCTGGAATGTTATGAACTTAATGACCGCCACTTCCACTTACCCCGTCTCTGCCAGTCTGCTGCTGGGCCCGACTCAGACTGAACTGATACGCACCGAAGTCCTCGCCGACATTTTTGAAGCCACGGCCAAACTTCTGCCGCAACAGACGGCGCTTATTTTCGGCCAACGTAAACTGAGTTACAGCGAACTAAATGAGCTGAGCGACAGGGTCGCTTCTTGCCTGATTAACGATGGTCTTCAACCCGGCCAGATCGTCGGCCTGTGGCTGCCCCGCGGCATTGAACTACTGGTCATGCAACTCGGTATTGCTAAAGCTGGCATCGCCTGGCTGCCTTTTGACGCTGACACGCCAGCCGACCGCATCTCAATCTGCCTTGCCGACGCAAACGCCGCTGGCTTGCTCAGTTACGAGGCCTTTCTGCCATATCTACACGCATCGCCACATAAAATCTGGACTGCCGAGACATTACTGCGACCTCATCCGGCTCCACTCAAGCGCCGTGATGGCGTTCTGCCAGAACACTCGGCCTATGTCATCTACACCTCTGGCTCTACAGGAAAACCCAAGGGCATCCAGATCAACCAAGGTGCAATTTGCCACTTTTTGCGCAGTGAAAACAGTCAGCTCGGCGTTAGCCAAGCGGATCGGGTTTATCAGGGATTTTCGGTCGCTTTCGACATGTCCTTCGAGGAGATCTGGATCAGTTATCTGGTCGGCGCCACGCTCTGGATTGCCCCGAAAGAACTAGCCACCGACCCGGAAGCCTTGCCACTCGCCTTGATAGAGCAGCAGATCACGGTGCTGCACGCCGTTCCGACCCTGCTAGCCATGTTCAACTGCGAGATTCCCCGCCTGCAGCTGATTAACCTTGGCGGTGAAGCTTGTCCTGAGGCACTGGTCACCCGCTGGGCCAGACCTGGCCGCAAAATTTTCAACACTTACGGCCCAACCGAAGCCACCGTCTCGGCCAGCTTGGCCGAATTGCATGTAGGCGAGCCCGTCACTATTGGCCGCCCTTTACCTAATTACGTACTGCTCGTCATCGACCCGGATCCTGCACAGGAACTGCGCCTACTGCCGTGCGGAGAAACTGGCGAGTTATGCATTAGTGGGCCTGGTGTCGCGGCGGGCTATCTTGGACGGCCGGATCTAACCGCCGAAAAGTTCCTTGCGAACCCCTTCGCCTGCGGATCACACGACCAAAGGCTGTATCGTACTGGCGATCTCGCTCGTATTGACGATTCTGGCTACGTCCAGTGCCTAGGACGAACCGATGACCAGGTCAAGATTCGCGGCTTCCGCGTCGAGCTTGGTGAAATCGAGGCAGCGCTCTGCCAACAAACCGGCATCAGTACCGCGGCTGTCATTCTGCGCCACGATGATGGTATCGAGCGCTTAATTGCCTACATTATTACCGAGGACGGAGACTCGCCAGCACAAACGAGCTTGCGCGCCACACTGGCCGAGAGCCTGCCACCCTATATGGTGCCCAGTCACATCGAGACATTGGCCGAAATGCCACGCCTCACTTCCGGCAAGATTGATCGCAAGGCGTTACGCGCTTTGCCTCTGAATAAAACAAGCGACAATGATAATCATTCTGACCACCCTGCCAATGCCGCGGAAGAAGTACTCTTCGCCGACCTTGCCAAGCTTTTTCCGGGCCAGCCGATACGCCGCGACGCTGACTTTTTCTCCGATCTAGGTGGTCACTCGCTACTTGCGGCGCGCTTAGCATCCGCCCTGCGTAGCAATCCGCAGTTCTCCAACTTCACCGTGCGTGATATCTATCAACACCGCCAGATTAGCCGTATTGCCGAGATTTTGACCGCAACGCCAGCCACTCTGCCTACCAGCGAGCCATTCTGGACACCGCCATCCACCAGTCAGCGATGGCTATGTGGTGCAGCTCAGGCCGCCACAATACCAGGCCTGGTACTGCTGCGGATGTCGCAGTGGCTAGCATCTTTTTTCACCTACCATTATTTTACTGGCGATCCCGGCGACTCAATCGCTCGGGCAATGACCGCCTCCGTTAGCGTTTTCCTGCTGGCAACAGCGCTTGGTTTTGCCGTTGCCATAGTCGGTAAGTGGTTGATTGCCGGCCACCTCAAACCGGGCCGCTACCCATTATGGGGGGCTGCTTATTTCCGCTGGTGGCTGGCCGACCGTTTGATTGAAAGCGCGCCGGTCTACATGCTCGGCGGATCACCACTGTATGTATGGTGGCTGCGCGCCTTAGGGGCCCGTGTCGGCAAAGATGTCAACATCGGCTCACTAACCTTGCGTGCACACGATCTGCTCAGCATCGGTGACGGCGTCAGCATTGGCAATGCGGTCAATCTGGAAAATGCGCGGGTCGAGCGCGGCGAACTATTGCTGGGCCAGATTACGCTAGATACTGAAGCCTGCGTGGACTCTTACGCCGTGCTCGAAGGCAACACCAGCCTGGGCGAATACAGCCGTCTTGAGGGACTTTCGGCGTTAAGTGATGGCATGCAGGTGCCGCCAGGGCGCGTTTGGAGCGGTTCGCCGGCCCGTGACATTGGCGCGTTCAACCATACAGCACAGGCACCTAGACCGGTCGTGTCCGGAACCCGCCTGGTCGGTGAAGCCTTGTTTTTTATAATTGGGGTTTTAGCCACGGCTACACTGTTCTTCATCCCCGTGTTCCCGAGTGTTATTCTGGTCGACTGGATTGACGGCAGTTATCCATGGCTACAGCAAGGCGATATCGCCTTTCAACTATTCAAATACTTCGTATTAGCTTTCCCGGCAATTACTGTCTTGATTATCTGTACGGCATTGATCTCCGCCGCACTGCGCTGGGGGGTACTATTCCGCCTGAAAGCGGGTTGCTGGCCGGTACATAGCAATATTTATTGCAGGCGATGGCTGGTCAACCAGATTCAGGAGTCTAG
>DIZU01000069.1:36144-37998 GCA_002429455.1 Methylotenera sp. UBA6020
TCTACAGCGCAAGGCGTGGTGCCAGATTTATTAACCTTAGGTGATGAAAGCTTTATCGCCGACGGCGTCATGCTCGGCGATGAGTCTATCGAAGGCGGCTGGATGCGCACACAGCCAACCGTCATAGCAAAGCGCTGCTTTGTCGGCAACGGTGCATACATTCCTGACGGCACCACGCTACCCGAAAACGTCCTCATCGGCGTTCATTCTCGCGCACCCAGTAACGAAGTAATGCGCGACGGCGACACCTGGCTGGGCTCACCGGCCATTAATCTGCCGGCGCGCGAACAGACTGCCGGCTTTCCTGAGAATCTCACCTTTCACCCCTCTGCCCTCCGTCGGCTGGGGCGTGGCCTGGTTGAAGCTTTTCGTATCATCACACCACATGCCGTCATTATTGCGGTTGGCTACACCGTTGTACTCAACGTTATGCCACTTGCTGAGGCGGGACGTTGGGGAGCGGTCGCCTGGTACCTGAACATCGCAGGCCTGCTCTACGGCCTAGGCGGATTTGTTTTTGTCGCAATCATAAAATGGCTAGTCATCTTTCGCTATAACAAGCGTTCACAGCCAATGTGGACGCCATTTGTCTGGGCTTCGGAAGGCATCACCAACCTTTACGAAGGCGTTGTTGTGCCTAACTTCATGCGCTATCTACGTGGCACCCCTTGGCTGCCGATTGCCTTCAACCTGCTCGGCAGCCGCATTGGCCGCGGTGTTTATCTGGATACAACCGACCTCACGGAATTTGACTGCGTCCGCATTGGCGACTACAGCGAACTTAACGCCCTCGTCTGTCCGCAGACGCACCTTTTTGAAGATCGCGTGATGAAGATCGACCACGTCAACATTGGCCAGCGTGTCTGCATAGGGCCACGTAGCACAGTGCTGTACAGCGCTTTCGTCGGGGATAACGTTAAACTTGGGCCGTTAACACTAGTGATGAAGGGTGAAAGCATTCCAGCCAGTTCACGCTGGCATGGTTGCCCAGCCATCCCCGATAGACTGTAAATAGTGCAGCAGCCTCTCACTGTTTATCACTGGCCAGAGTCAGCAGGCAGCATCCAACTGGAGCAGGGGCTGCTGATCATTGCCATACAGACACCGCCAACGATGTTGCGTACTGCAGCTCGCCAGCAGGTACGCCTGGCTTTACAAGAAGTGCTGGCGGCTCAGTTAGCTTGCTCACCCGCCGAAATAGAATTGTTTGCGCAACCAGGGCAAGCCCTAAAGCTTTTGCAGCCAACGCTGGATATTGCACTTTCTATCAGCCATGAGCCTGGATTGTCGCTCGCTGCGATACACATGCATGGTGCCGTTGGTGTTGATTTGATGGCGATTAACAGCGCCCCAGTTGCGAGCGAACTGCATACCCTTGCAACTGATTATCTAGGCGACAACATTGCCGACCATCTGGCACGTACCCCGGCCAAGGAACTAGGGCGGGGGTTTGCTCAGGCGTGGACAGAATTTGAAGCGCGCCTGAAATGCACCAAAGAACATCTATCCGAGTGGAACCTGGCCAGAGAAAAGCGCCTTGCTCAATATGGTTGCAGAGCCTTATCGTTGCCTGACGGCTATGTTGGTACAGTAGCGTTTGAGAACTTACTCTGTAATAGCTAAAGGTACTTGAAAACGGAACGCGGGTAAGGCTCTTGCCGGCAAAAAATAGTCGCCACGAACTTATGTCTGAAGTTATTGTTTCTTAAGTGATTTTATCTTGTCGATAATTTGCACGGCCAATTTCTTTGCGGCGGCTTCAGTGACATTTTTATCCAGTGTAGAAGCCTCAAGTTGAAGGGCTCTGCTCACGACGACCAGCTGTTTCCGAGTGAGATGCTCGCGGGTATCCAC
>DIZU01000069.1:38111-39539 GCA_002429455.1 Methylotenera sp. UBA6020
CGCATCACAAGGCGCCATGAGTGCATAGCCATTGTCAGTGAGCGCTTTCCTGATACCTGAATCTATCAAAGCGGTACGCTCGACCTCTTGGGCCATATCAGGGATAGGCGAAACATCGCGCAGTTCAAAACCCACCACCATGATTTTTGGCATACCGGGCGTTGTCGATTGTACACCAGCCGCAAATACCAATCCTGTCAGCATTAAGCCGCACAGCATAAGCACAAGTCTAGACATTTATGATCCTATTAACTAAATTAAATCACTCTTGGCATGGTTGGATAGAACGATGCTCTTTAAAGTTCTGGGAGCCAATCACAGAGGACAACCATATATTTCCTTGCAATCACATTACCCGGCCAGGCAATTATTTGAGAGAATAACCGTCAGATAATAATCAGAGGAGATCAGCATGGCAAAGAAGATTGCAATTGCCCTTGCGGTATTGATGTTCGCAATGGCCGTGTGGGGCTTATTCTTTGAAAGTAACAGCGTCAACATCGTCATCAACGGCCAGCCGATTACTGGGCCGCTCAAGGGAATGATCGGGGCGGGGGGGATGGCAATCGCATTAATTGCGCTTTTGTGTGCAGCAACGCTTTTGGTGTTTGCCTTCGCCGGAATCGGCATCATAGTTTTGGGCTGCGTGATCTTAGGTGCCGTGATTCTGGCGGCATTTGCTTTTCCTTTCTTACTGCCCTTGTTGATTCCGCTGGCTATCGTTTGGGGATTTATCGCCCTAGCACGCCATAAGTCTTAAATATACTTGGAGATTGAGCCTAATGCGTCATTCGCCCTTTTGATATACGTTTCGAATCTCGCTAGCGTGACATGAGGAAACAATACGTGATAGGGGAACCGTCACCTTGGATGGTTAAATACGTTCCGCTGATAGCTAAAAAAGGCCGCATACTAGACCTTGCCTGTGGCAGCGGACGGCACGCCATTTGGCTTGCTCAGCAAGGTTACCAGGTCGATGCGATTGATCGCGATGCGCAGGCGCTATCAGGCATGGAGGGAATGGACAATATCAATATCCATATTGCCGACCTTGAAGCAAACGACTGGCCTTACTCAGACCAGCGATATGACGGGATCGTAATCAGCCGTTATCTATATCGGCCGCTGCTCCATACGCTGGCTGAAATGCTTAAACCAGGCGGAGTATTGATTTATGAAACCTTCATGGTCGGCAACGAACGCTATGGCAAGCCAAGCAATCCTGATTTCCTGTTGCTGCCGGATGAACTGCTCAATACCTACTCATCATTACTGAACATAATCGCTTTTGAGCAGGGTGAAGAGACCGTACCTAAGCCGGCTGTTATGCAACGCATTTGTGCGACTAAAAATCCGTAATTAACGTATAAGCACTAAGGATCGGAAACTGTTATTTTCTAGTGCAGAAAATTCGGATAAAGCGCGAAT
>DIZU01000069.1:39628-43243 GCA_002429455.1 Methylotenera sp. UBA6020
AGTAACTTCCATGTCATTACTGCGGACAGCGATGCCAATACTGGTGCTAACCATAATCACTTGACCATTGACGTTAATCGGCTGTTTGAAACTGTCAAGAATTTTCTCTGCGACCAGTTGTGCATCTTGCACTTGTGCGATTTCAGTCAGAACAATCACGAACTCATCCCCACCTTGTCTTGAAACGGTATCGTCAAGACGCACACACGCGGTCAGGCGTGTAGCAACTTCTTTGAGAACAATATCCCCTGCAGCATGCCCCATAGAGTCATTAATCTTTTTAAAATGATCTAAATCCAGAAATAGCAGCGCCATTGACCGCTTATAGCGTTGCGCCTGAGACAGTGCTTGATGCAGCTTATTCAACAACATTCGGCGATTAGGTAAATGAGTAAGGTGATCATAGTAAGCATATTGTTGCGCTTGTTCATGCCGTTGCTTACGTTCTGTAATATCTTCAATCTGAGAAATGAAATACAGCGGCGTGTTGTCTTCGTCTCTGGAGATGCTGACCGAGAGCTGAACCCATACGATCGTTTTGTCTTTACGAATGTAGCGCTTTTCCATTTGATAGGACTTAGTCTTATCGTCCAGCAGTTGATGCAAATACTCAAGATCAATAGTTAAGTCTTCTGGATAGGTGATTTCCTGGAAAGTGAGTTTTATTAGCTCATCGCTGTCGTAACCCACAATTTGGCACAAGGCCTGGTTGACCTTGATAAACCTACCCTCCAATGACACCAGCGACATGCCAATCGGGGCATATTCAATCACTTCCCTGAAGCTTTTCTCACTGGCGCGCAAGGCTTGCTCAATCTTCTTACGGTCGGTAATATCGTCAAAAACCACTACTGCACCAACAATCTCGTTATTTCTAAACAATGGTGTAGAGGTCACATTGATGTTGATGAATGTGCCATCCTTGCGCCAAAACACTTCTTCGCTAGATTTGAACGGTTGCCCGGATTTCATGACATTGCGCATTTCACAGTCATGTTCAGGATATGGCGAATGATCCATTTTTTTATAATGGTAAAGTACGTGTGCATTCTGTCCAATTAGCTCTTTTTCAGTCCAACCTAGCAATTTTTGTGCGACAGGATTGACAAAGGTAATGAGTCCGTCCTTGTCTATGACATAGATACCTTCACCTAATGTCGAGGTAATTTCCTCAAATCGTGAAGAGCTTTCTTTGAGTGCCGTTGTTTTCTCTTCAACTAACGCTTCGACACGCGCGGTATAGCCAGTGCCCAACAACAAAAGTGCCCCCATCAAGCCTGTGCCAAAAATGCCAATTGCAAGCATGCTCCAACTTTGCCAGCTACGATGCTGCTCATAATAGAGTGCCGTGGGTGAGGTTTCCAGCCGATAATGTCTTGTTCCGAACTCAAACCTCCGTGCATACAATGCCTCTGACTGATCATCAGCGAATCCATCATATAAGGCTAATCCAGTCTCAATATCAACAAGGCGGCTCTTCAGTGATGGCGACATGCGCATAAATAACTCACCCAAGAAATCACTAGCCTTTAATACAGTCAATACCACGCCCTCTTGTGCGTTCCCCTTGACTGGATAGATAAGCAGCAAGCCGGGCTCTGTGCCTTGGTTAATAACCAGCTTTATTGGGGGTGTCGCAACAGCGGTATTTTCCTTGAGCGCTTTGAGAATAGTCGCTTTACGATCAGCTCGCGACGCCAGATCAAAGCCTAAGATAGACTGCATATCAGCTGTCATAGGCTCTGTATAAGTGAGAGGGTAATAGTAATCACGCGCTGAAGCCGCCACAAAAATCTTATTTTCACCAACTTCCTTGATGTCAAAGTTTGGAAAATCGGCTGCTTGTTCTGCATTAAATGCAGCACGCTTTGAATAGCCGATTCTAGGCGCCCACTGTATTGCGTGAATCATGGGAAATTCTGTGAGGGTTCCCTTAACAAAGTGATGAAAATCTTGCCGCGTTATGGAATTAAAGTTGCGGTAAGTAAATAATCTGCTGGTTTGCACTAGCGCAGATTCCTGTGCATCAAAACGAACTTGAAGTTGCTCGGATAATTGATTTGAGAGTCCATCAAATTCAATGAGCGAGTCTTTATGCTCCCATCGGCTTACTGTGATGAAAATGATGATGAGCAATGCAAAAGTAATGACCATCGGCAAAGCAACGGTACCAAGGCGTTTTCTCCATATACGTCTAGGGCTGCCAATAGCCACCAAGGTCAGTGGCAACATCACAACCAGACCGAGAGAGTCACCAGTCCACCATGAGGCCCAACTGCTGAAGAGGTAAGGCTTGCCTATCAGGCCTAATGCAAATAATCCGCCAACTGAGATACTCGCACTAACCAGACAAATGACCGGGGCGGAGATAAAGAAACTAACAACATCGCGGGGGCTATCAAGGGTGTTTGGATAACCGATGCTACGCCTGAGCCACCATCCGCCTAGCCATGCCTGAATCACGGAAGCGAATGCAATAAGGAATGCAACTTCCAGCCCGGTAATATTGATGTTATGGGTTGTAGTGTAGCCAACCCAGATGTTGAGTAACAAAGAACCGCAAAAAATTGCGGGGAATGATCTTTTACCTGCAACAAATGATGCGGCGATGGCGATTCCCGCCGGCGGGAATATGGCTGAGGCATAGCCTGGAGGCAGCGCCAACATTAAGCCAAGTTTACCAGTGACCACATAGGCAAATATCAGCAAAAGGCTGAGGCTAAAATATGAGTATCTGCGAAAAATAGTTGACTCGTTTAACATCGATGACCAGATACTTGCACGGTTAATGACGACCCACTCGGATGACCTGTATTTTTATAGGGGACACCTACAATATTAACCCCATATGATTAGTTGTACTAGCACCCGTTCGGCACCCCAGCATGAGACTTCAGCAATGGGTTATCTTCGGCCACGCGCTGAGAACTTGGCATAGCTTGCTAAGAAATTGGAAAGCAGGACTTATTGAAGCCGATTGATTAAAACATTGATTGATAAAGCGCGCTAGCCAACCCAATCAATAAACTATAACTTAACCAGGCTTCCTGTAGCCGCTGACTGTAAAACCGCTTCTATAGCTTTGCAGTTAGCATGGGCATCACTGAAACTCAACAGCAGCGGCGTATTATTCAGCACACAATCACTAAAATGTTCGATTTCCAAGTTGAAGTGGTTGCTCGGCGCGAAGTGTTCTTCGGCAAACTTGCCGTCCTCTGTCGCCCATGAAATAACCGGCACGTCGTTTTGAAACACCCATGCGGCGTGGCACTTGACCCAGCCTTTGGTACCTATGATCTCGTATTCTGATTTACGTGAGCGTTCAAAACTCACATCAAAGTGACCAAAGCGGGCACGACCTTCAGCATCCAAACCAAAATCCAGTACGCCGCTGGTAACGATATCTGCGCCTACTTCGTTAAATTTAGCATGGGCAACTACTGAAACGGGTTCTGCGGGGGTTGTAATACCTAAAGCCCCGTTTTGCGCGAAACACCAGCGTAGCGAATGTATCGCATAAGGGCCAATATCCCACATAGCGCCGCCACCTTGTTTGAAGCCACTGGCAATACGGTACATGCGCGCCGGGCGCATTAGGAATGAATAACTGGCTCG
>DIZU01000084.1:0-3581 GCA_002429455.1 Methylotenera sp. UBA6020
TTGCAATACTTCAGGTTATTCAAAACCATCTTACAAACCTTGCAAATCAATGAGTAATTGCTTGGTATGCAGCGGCTTATCACCTAAATAATGCGCTAACAAATAGCGCATCAGTTGTTTACTTTGCTGTTGTGTCTGATTGTCCGAATAATCATCATTAACCATATCAATCAGCGTCTTACCCAACAGCTGTATGCCATTTTTCATATGGCTTAATACACCGTTTAATTTTATGGGCCCGTATTCTGCCTCGTAGCGATAGGTATGCGTTTCTGCTATTAATGTATCGCTATCATCCTTATTCAATGGAATCGCATAACCTAGCTCTTGTAATAGTTTTAACTCAAAACGACGCAATGTGGTGGCTAAATCTTGATCACTCGCCAAAGTTCTCAACGTCGCACCATAATACTCAAACAAAGCCTCATGCGGGTCTTCGCGCGGCAACAAACGCAATAGCAGCTCGTTTAAGTAAAAGCCACACATCAGGGCTTCGCCTTTCAACAGCAATAAGCCACCGCCCCACTCCAGGCTGTGTAATGTTTTGAGCTCCAACTTACCTGACCATGTGGCAAGCAAAGGCTGAAATGACTGCAACATGCCGCGCATTGCAGACCGTGGGCGTCTGGCACCTTTAGCTGTAGTAGCTACGCGTCCAAAATCATGCGTAAACAACTCAACCACCAAGCTAGTTTCTTTGAATGGGTAAGTATGCAGCACATAGACCGCTTGGTTGTCTTGCCTATGTGGGTTAGGGCCAGCTAGCGCCATTAGCTAGCGGACTCTACTAAACTTTGTAAACTATCGTCCTCAGCTTTTAAAATCAAAAGTGGCACCAACATTTCTGCACCTGAAAACAGAATCATCGCATAGCTAGCTTCTTCTTCCGCCTGAATAGGCGTGAATTTTCCAAAACCATACCTTGAATTTCGCATGGCCTGCCAAGCACCTTTAGGCTCAGCATATTCCGGCTTATCAAAACAACGCTTAATCTCTTCGGTCGTAATACTTTTTAATGGGTAATCGCCATTATCGGCCAGAATCACCCAACCCATTTCGCCATTTTTACCAGTATTTTTTAATTGGTAGAGATACCATTCATCATCTTCGTAAGCAAGATGAAATACGTTATTAACGCCCCCCGTTTTGCGGTTCTTTGCGTAATAAATCCCTTGGTCATTGAGTTCAATTGGTTTGCCATAAATGGGAATGTTAAGCACATTACTTGCCGCCATGATTAATATCCTATGCCTAAATCAATAGTCTAAACTAAGTAACCTAAATTAATATCCAAGGCTTTTTAGCGCCCTTTCATCGTCAGCCCAGCCACCTTTAACTTTTACCCAAGTTTCCAGATACACTTTACCACCAAATAATTTCTCCATATCTTGCCTTGCCTCGGTAGAAATTTGTTTGAGCTTCTCGCCACCTTTACCGATCAGCATTGGTTTTTGGCTGTCTTTATCTACAATAATGGCGCAAAAAATGCGACGGAGCTTGCCAACCACTTCAAATTTTTCAATCTCCACAGCCACTGAATAAGGAATCTCATCACCGAGTAACCTGAAAATTTTCTCACGGACCAATTCGGCCGCTAAAAAGCGTTCGTTTTTATCGGTAAGCTCATCTTCAGAATAAATCGCTGCCTGTTCTGGTAAATAGTTGCGAATAGACTTTAAAAGTTCATCTAAATTCAAACTTTTTTTAGCACTGACCGGCACAATTTCTGAAAATGGAAATTCCAAATCAAAATCTTGAATCAGTGGCAATAGGTTGCCTTTGTCACCCATCAGGTCTGATTTATTCACTACCAAAATAGTGGGTGTTTTTTCTGATAGCAATTTCAAAACTTTGCGGTCAGCCTCACCCAATTTCATCGGTTCAATCACAAAAAGCACCAAATCAACTTCCGTCAGTACTTGGGTGACGGTTTTGTTCAGCCCTTTATTGAGCGCATTGAGATGTTTTTGCTGAAAACCAGGCGTATCTACAAATAAAAACTGCGTGTCATCTGTGGTATGAATGCCGAGCAAACGATGCCGTGTGGTCTGTGCCTTGCGCGAAGTAATCGCTAACTTCATACCTAAAATATGGTTAAGTAAGGTTGATTTACCAACGTTAGGGCGACCAACAATCGCCACCGTACCACATTTAAACGCTGAGGTTAGTTTAGCCGTTGATTCTAAGTCTGATTCTGAGTTTGTCATTTTATTTCTCCAAAGCACTATTTTCAAATGCGATTAACGCATGCTGTGCTGCCTGCTGTTCTGCGATGCGACGACTGGTACCTTCACCAACCGTGCGTATATTTAATTTTTTTATCCAACATTCTACAATGAATACTTGGGCGTGGGCTTCACCTTCCAAATGCGTGACGGTATATTCTGGTACCGCTATTTTTTTGCCTTGCAGCAATTCTTGTAACAGAGATTTAGCGTCTTTATCGATGACTTTGGGGTCAATGGTATCAAGCTTATTGGCATAAAGCTGCAACACTAGTGCTTCAGCGGCAGCAAAACCACCATCCAGATACACTGCACCGATTAAAGCTTCGAGTGCATCCGCCAAAATTGATGGTCTGCGCCAACCCGCGCTTTTAAGTTCACCTTCACCCAGCTTAAGCGCATCACCCAAATCCAGTGACAATGCAATTTCACTTAAGGTGGATTCCTTCACCAGTTGCGCACGCAAACGGCTTAAATCACCTTCAGCCAATGTAGGAAAACGTTGGTATAACTGATTGGCAATCATGAAATTAAGCGCGCCATCGCCCAAAAACTCCAGGCGCTCGTTATTTTGAGCGCTATAACTACGGTGCGTTAATGCTTGCGTTAGCAGGTTGGTGTTTACAAAACTGTAAGTTAAGCGATTGGATAAGTCCTGCTGAGTCATTGGATGTGTAATAAAAGTTCGACCAAATTACCTAGTAGTTGAGTTACTTACCGTCACTTGATGCTGCAAAATCAAGCAAAACACTTACATTGGCAACCAGAGGCTTAAGCACTTGATACTGCACTGATACCACTGTATCGCCCGCACTGTTTTTCTCAATGGTTAAGTCTTGACCTTTCACCACATCAACATAAGAAGTTCTAGCGCGCTTATTGAATGAATCCATGATTTCTTTTTTGCTCATGGTACTTAACGGCTCTTTGTTCAAAGCATGAATCACAGTTCTAACTGAGAAATATTCAATATAAGCTGGAACCATTTTCATCGCGATAATAGCGATGAAAATTAACGCTGCACTCACAATTGCCATGCCAATTAAAGTCGCCCCGCCTTGCTGTTTAGGGCTGTTATGTTGATGGCTTAAGTAGCGATGCATAATGGTCTCCGTAATTGAGTCAGTTGAGTGTTAATTGCTAATGTATTGCATTACCTATTCTAGAACCCTGATCAAAATTCATCCAGATAAAAAATGCTTTTCCTACTAAATTTCGCTCTGGTACAAAACCCCAAACACGACCATCTGAACTATTATCACGATTATCACCCATCGCAAAATAATGTCCAGCCGGGACTGTAATCTCTTCATTATTGGCAAACTTCGCCCCTATCGCATCTGCATCATAATTACC
>DIZU01000084.1:3736-12785 GCA_002429455.1 Methylotenera sp. UBA6020
GTCATGATATTAAGTCCCGACATCACATATTCATAGCTGCCTGCGTCTTGTACTGCAAGGGGTTGCCCATTGATGGTTAACTGCTTATCCTGATAGCGAATTTTATCCCCTGGCAAGCCAACCACACGCTTGATGTAATCGATTGAGGGTTCTGGCGGATAGTGAAATACAAAAACGTCGCCACGACTTGGATGATTAATTTCGAGAAACGTATTATTCAAAATTGGTACGCGTAAACCATAGGTGAATTTATTCACTAAAATATAATCACCTGCCAATAATGTTGGCATCATTGAGCCGGATGGAATTTTAAACGGCTCTACAATAAATGAACGGACTAAAAAAACCACCAGAATCACCGGGAAAAAGCTTTTAGCGTATTCCACTAATATAGGTTCATCCGCACCGATAGCGCGGCTCTTACGTAATACCAAAATATCAAAAAGCCAAATCAGCCCAGTGATTACCAGTATTACGATCATGAATAATGCAAACATCATCAGTTATGTCCTCTACAACTATTTGTCTTCAACTCGTAAAATTGCTAAAAACGCCTCTTGTGGAATCTCAACGTTACCCACTTGTTTCATGCGCTTTTTACCTTCTTTTTGCTTATCTAGTAATTTACGCTTACGTGAAACATCGCCACCATAACATTTGGCAATCACGTTTTTACGCATGGCCTTCACGGTTTCACGTGCAATAATGTTAGCGCCAATAGATGCCTGAATCGCCACATCAAACATTTGGCGCGGAATCAGTTCACGCATTTTAGCCGCCACTTCACGGCCACGATGCACACTATTAGCGCGATGCACAATCATACTAAGCGCATCTACCTTCTCGCCATTCACCATAATATCAAGCTTCACTAAATCTGCCGCGCGAAACTCTAAAAACTCGTAATCCATGGAGGCATAACCGCGGGACACCGATTTTAATTTATCAAAAAAATCTAGCACCACTTCATTGAGCGGCATTTCATAACTCAACATCACTTGCCGGCCCATATACTGCATATTCTTTTGTATTCCGCGCTTGTTGTTACACAAGGTCATGACTGGCCCTACGTAATCTTGCGGCATCAATAAATTCACATTGATCACAGGTTCACGCGTCTCTTCAACACGAGATGGTTCGGGGAGGCGCGATGGATTTTCTATCTGCACCACCGACCCATCTTTTAGCAATAACTCGTATACCACGGTTGGCGCGGTGGTAATCAAGTCCATGTCGTACTCACGCTCTAAGCGCTCTTGCACGATCTCCATGTGCAACAAGCCTAAAAAACCGCATCTAAAACCAAAACCTAATGCGGTTGAATTTTCAGGCTCGAATAAAAGAGAAGCATCGTTCAAGCTCAGCTTTTCAAGTGCTGTACGTAATGCTTCAAACTGGTTTGATTCTACCGGGTATAGCCCGGCAAACACCTGTGGCTTGACTTCTTTAAAACCGGCCAAGGCTTCTGTAGCTGGCCTGCCGGCTAAAGTGACGGTATCGCCTACTTTGGCGCTGGCAAGTTCTTTAATGCCAGCAATAATAAAGCCCACTTCACCCGCGGAAAGAGAGGGTTTTTGTAACGACTTTGGCGTAAAAACGCCTACCTGCTCGCATAAAAACTCTGCGCGTGTTGCCATGAGTCGAATTTTGTCTTTTGGCTTCAGCACGCCATCTATCACGCGTACCAGCATCACCACGCCAACATAATTATCGAACCAAGCATCAATCACTAGCGCTTTAAGCGGTTTTGTCACATCACCCACTGGATGCGGCACTTTGGCAATCACTGCCTCTAGTACATCACGTACACCTAAGCCTGTTTTGGCTGAGCAACGCACGGCATCAGTCGCATCGATGCCAATCACATCTTCAATTTCTTGAATTACACGGTCCGGGTCGGCTGACGGCAAGTCAATTTTATTGAGTACGGCCGTGACTTCAACGCCTAAATCAAGGGCGGTATAGCAATTGGCAACACTCTGCGCCTCCACACCTTGACTCGCATCTACTACCAACAACGCACCTTCACAGGCAGACAGTGAGCGACTCACTTCATAGCTAAAATCGACATGGCCAGGGGTATCAATCAGATTAAGATTATAAGTTTGTCCGTCATCGGCTTTGTATTGCAAGGCCGCAGTTTGCGCTTTGATGGTAATGCCGCGTTCGCGCTCAATATCCATAGAGTCAAGCACTTGCGCTTCCATTTCACGATCAGCTAAGCCGCCGCATAGCTGAATAATGCGATCAGCTAGTGTAGATTTACCGTGATCAATGTGGGCAATAATGGAGAAATTACGAATATTTTTCATGTGGTCTTTTAAGCTTTTTTACAAATAGATAAGGCGCCTATAGCGCCTTTTCAAAACAAGTATGATTTTACAACAAATGCTTGATTAGTTTGTAATTAATTGCTTAAAAGGCGTATTGTTGTATCATCAACACCATGACAAACCCAATTAGGCGAGCTAAGTTTGCATAACACGCTTCGCATTGCCACATTCAATATCCATAAAGGCGTTACCCACTTTAACGCCCGTTTTGCCTTGCATCACCAGCGTGAACTGCTTCGAAAGCTACAAGCAGACGTCGTGTTTTTACAAGAAGTGCAAGACGTACATGCCAAACATAGCAAACGCTTTATGGCATGGCCAGAACTTGGGCAGGCAGAGTTTTTGGCAGATGTAATTTGGCCAGACTATGCCTATGGAAAAAATTCAGTGTATCCCGCAGGCCACCATGGCAACGCGCTGCTTTCAAAATTTCCGATTATTCAAACTACAAACGTAGACATTTCTGCGCATGCCGTGGAGCAGCGCGGCATGTTGCATTGTGAAATCAACCCGCCGGGCTGGACAGTACCGTTACATGCAATTTGTGTACATCTTGGCTTGTTTGCACAATGGCGGCATCAACAATTAGTTACTGTAGCTGATTATATTGAGCAACATGTACCTTTAGGCGCGCCTTTAATCATTGCCGGGGATTTTAATGATTGGAGTATGCGCGCAGGACGAGTTTTTGCAGAGCGTTTACGTGTACGTGAAGTATTCGAGCATCATGTAGGCAAGCCGGCTCGGAGCTTTCCTTCCTGGTTGCCCGTATTAAGGCTAGACCGCATCTATGTACGTGGTTTTCATGTAAAACATGTAGAAGTGCATTCAGGACCACAATTCGTTAAGTTGTCGGACCATGCTGTACTCACCGCGACCTTAATCAAAGAACTATAAAAAGTATGATGCATTTTATTGGCGGCAATCAAATCAAGTTATTGCGTAATGGCACTGAGTATTTCCCCGCGTTAGAAGCTGCTATCGAAAGCGCAGTGCATGAAATTTATCTGCAAACCTATATTTACAAAGCGGATGCAGCCGGGATTTGTATCGGCAATGCACTAAAGCAGGCTGCGCAACGTGGCGTAACGGTCAATGTACTGCTTGATGGGTTTGGCTGCAAAGACTTGTCCAAAGCGTATATTCAAGAGCTAGAACTAGCGGGTGTACAGGTAATGTTTTATCGACCAAAAATATCACCTTGGACTTTGAAAAAAAGGCGGTTGCGGCGCTTGCATCGTAAAGTCGCGGTAATAGATAGTAAGATCGGCTTTGTCGGCGGTATCAATATCATCGATGATTGCAGTGTTGACCATCTACACCACAACGCACCGCCTCGCATTGATTATGCCGTACGTATAGAGGGCAGGTTATTGCCAGTCATGGTTGCGAGCGTACACAAGCTTTGGCGTCGCATCGCATGGGCGCACTTACAGCAGGTCGATATGAGTGCGGCTAAGGCTACACCACATATCCCACAGCATAATATTGAAGGCAGCGTAAAAGAAGGGATGAAAGCAAAGTTTGTGTTGCGAGACAACGTATTACATAGACGCGATATTGAAGAGGCCTATTTAGCTGCCATAGGCCATGCCAAATCAGAAATTATCATCGCCAATGCTTACTTTGTACCTGGCAGAAGATTTCGTAAAGCATTGCTAGCAGCGGCCAAGCGCGGAGTAGTAGTTAAGCTGCTATTGCAAGGGCGTATGGAGTATTTTTTAATGTTTGCTACCCATGCTTTTTATAATGAGTTTTTACGAAACGGCATCGAGATTTACGAATACCGTAAAAGCTTTATGCATAGCAAAGTCGCGGTGATTGATAGTCAATGGGCGACTATTGGATCATCCAACATTGATCCATTTAGCTTGTTTTTGGCACGCGAGGCAAATGTGCTGGTGCAAGATACGACATTTGCAACGGAGTTACGGACGGATATTATTTCCACCATTCAGGAAGGCGCCCATCGTGTCTCAGCACAGGAATGGGCGCGGGGTAACTTGGTTAAACGCATTGCTTCATGGCTGGCATACGGATTAGTACGCGTGTTTTTGGGTGTGATCGGCTATTCAAACGAGCGATAACCACCTCATAATTTTGCTTAAGATGGCTTGCCAGAAATTTTGTAACACATATTAAATACCTGTAAAAACTGTTCATCTAACCTAAGTTTGATTACCGTCGAGCTTTACTAAGACTAAGCTCACCTTTGTGGGCTTAGTCTTACATCCATCTATTTTGACGTGGGGATTTTCACTGGCACATAAAGAGTATTTTCTCCACGTTGCACTAGCAAAGCAATCGTTTTGCCAACAGCGAACCCAGCAAGCTGTTTATTAAACTGCTCCAAATTTTGCACTAAAGTGTTATTAAGACCAAGGATGACATCACCGCGACGAACACCCGCTTGAGCCACCGCTCCTTGCGCATCCAACACCAAAAGGCCGTTCTTACCGTTTAATTTTTTCTTTTGTTGTGGTGTCAGCTCTTTCAACATCAAGCCAATACGGTTCGCTTCCGGCTTAGCGACCGGCTTGCTATTTTGCGCAACCTCGGCTGATTCCGTCGGCATTTCACCCACACCGATATTGAGTACTTTTGTACTGCCTTTGCGCAAAACTTCCACAGCGGCTATTTTGCCAGGCTTGGTGGACCCAACTGCACGCGGCAAATCGGCGGAGGCAACAATAGGCTTGCCATCGAATTTAATAATTACATCGCCAGCTTCCAAACCGCCTTTATCAGCAGGACCATTTTTCTCAACACCAGCCACCAATGCACCGCTGGTATTTCTCATTCCGAACGACTCAGCAAGCTCTTTGGTGAGTTCCTGAATGGCAATGCCTAACCAACCACGTGTGATTTTTCCACTTGCTTTTAGTTGATTTGAAATATCAATGGCCACATCAATCGGAATCGCAAAGGACAAACCCATCGAACCGCCGCTGCGGCTGTAAATTTGTGAATTGATACCAACGACTTCGCCGTTCAAGTTAAACAAAGGCCCCCCTGAGTTACCAGGGTTAATCGCTACATCAGTTTGAATGAATGGCACAAAGTTTTCTTGTGGTAGCGCACGCCCTTTAGCACTGACAATACCGGCAGTCATGGTGTTCTCTAAGCCAAAAGGTGAACCAATCGCAGCAACCCACTCACCTACTTTCAGTTTATTTGGGTCGCCAGGAGTCACTTTGGGCAACCCAGTCGCTTCAATCTTCACCAGTGCCACATCTGTACGTTTATCAACACCAATAATTTTGGCTTTAAATTCACGCTTATCAAACAATTTAACAATCACCTCGTCTGCTTCAGACACCACGTGTGCATTCGTTAAAATGTAACCATCGCTACTAATGATAAAGCCTGAACCTAGTGATTGTGACTTGTATTCAGACGGTGGTGCGCCATTTTGCCCAGGTGCACCAGGCATACTTGGAATACCGAAGCGTTTAAAGAATTCTTGCATTTGCTCATCGTCTGGCATACCAGGAAACGGCATGGCGCCCGCATCAACATGCACATTTTGCGTAACACTGATATTGACGACTTCTGCACCATGCTTTTCGGCCAGCTCGGTAAAATCCGGCAAGTCTTTTGCATAGACATTCAAATTAACCGCCGAAATTAAGCCAAAAGTAACAGCGACAATCCAACTTCTCATCATCTATTCACCTCGTTCAGTTTGAAATTTTACTCTGCTTACAACTACTACATTCACACCCGCAACATTCATATCAGTGGCGTTTTAATCTTCCACTATGTCATCTGCATGACGCAAAATAACCGCCTGATATTTTGCACTGCAGGCTTTATCCGCACGATCAAAACCAATCAAGTGGCCTTTTACCCAGATAAACCCCAATACCAAGCCTGATACTGCGCCTAAAATTACATAAAATTCGTTATTAAAAAACACATCAGCCAACACAGCGCCGATGAGCATGCCAAGCAAAGGCACGACATAAAGAAAGAAGACTGAATTGAGCATCGCATGCTCATCGATGCCTACCACTACACTGTCACCGATGTTTGCATTAATCGGATTTTCAGCATTAAACGCGTGGCTTTTATGGCCAAGCAGCTTACCCCAAGCCGCGTTTCCACACCCGCGCTTTTGGCCACAAAGGCTACAAGCGGTGCGTCTTTCAATCTCTAAGGTCGCTTGATTATCAGTTCGCCCAGTAACAATTGCATATTCTTCTATCATGGTGAAAAGTGGTGTTTTGTGTGATGCGAGTTAATCGATTATTTCTTAAATACGACTGCGTTGGCGATTTGTGCAACAGCTGCTTCTGGCACTTCGCCCACAACCGTAATTTGGTATCCATCAGTCACTTGCGCATAAAAGCTGGTATTACCCACTATTTTATGGCCGGTTCTAGGTTTAATGTTTTTAGTCACAGGTTCAATAAATAAAGATACAGAAGCTAACCCATCTGAAAATACCATCTGAGTTACAGGTAAAGATTTACCATGCACCATGCGTATCATTTGATCAACCTTGCGGTAGCCTGCTGGCAACTCTTTAATCGCCCAAGCTGTAGATACCCTATTATCAACGATGGTGGTCGCTTCATTTTCCATCACATAGTTTTTTTTGTTATCGATCTTAGGTTGAAACCAATCTAAATCAAGGGTATTTAATAGCCCTATTTGATTAAAAGCAATGCTATCCATGATTTCATTATGGCTATTGAACGTCATCGACTTTAATAACAAACCGTATTCTGTATCTATCCACAATCGGTAGCTATATCTTAAGTTGTCTTTCGGTTCCAAAAAGTACATCTGAGCCTGGCGACCAGCCACACGCTCAAATTCACCAACACGCAACGTGTAACTTTCTTTTACAGCATCCAGGTTTGTCGGCAAAATAGCAGGAAACATATTTTGACCACGCCGCTTTTCAATCACTATTTTTTCGTTTTTTGGATTGAAGATAACCAAGTCGTTGCCTTGACTAAACACCTCTCGTGGCGAACCATCAAGCACCATATTGCGAGCGAACTCGCCTTTACCGTTAAACAAATGGGTGATTTGAACTGATTTAGTTTGTTGACCTGTCTGATAAACAAATATGCCTTGGTAACTCAAGGCATGTGCTGCCATAGCTGTTTTCTGTAGCGCCTGCCACAGGGCTTCAGCGTTAGTAGTTTGCACACTTATGGTTGCGCCTAAAGTTGTACCGGCAAAACCCAGCGTTGTACTGGCAAGTAAGCAAGCCAGAACAAAACGTTTCATAAGCATTACTCCGAATAACTGACTGATTGAATATAGTATGAACTGGCAGAGGGTGCAGATGCTTGATGCGCCACGAGATACTCTGCAGGAATTGCTTGTTCTGTCGCTGCCCCTTGGGCCACTTGAACGGGGGCTAATTCGTTACCGCCTTGCGTCTGCTGATGCATAACCATCCAGCCGACCATCATCACCGCCGCAAAAGACGCCGCAATTGACCAGGTGGGCGGTATTTTGCCTTTTTGTTTAAGCGCGCTGTTTTGATTAAAGAGTGCAGCATTAGGTGATAGTACCGTTGCTTCGAGCTCAATTTTCTGCATCAAGTTTTGTTTAAAGTCTGGACCGAACGCGATATCTGGGCAAAACATGCTAGCACCACGCATGGCATCACCAATCAAATGATACTGGCTCCACGCCTCAGCGGCTTGCCGGTTGGATTGCACGGCAGTAATTAGATGCGCTGCATCTTCACCGGAAATCTCGTCATCGGTCAAGGCAGATATTTGTTCGTTCATTACTAACTCCTAAAACGCATGCACTGGTTTTGTTGAATGTTTCTGGTAACGGCATCTAAATCACCATATGTAAATCTACGGTATATAAATTCAGGTTACCAACGCTTGTTATCCGGCGTATCTAATAACGGTCTTAATTTAAGGGCGATTGTTTCACGCGCCCTAAATATACGCGAACGCACGGTACCAATTGGGCAACTCATGATCACGGCAATTTCCTCATAAGTCAGACCTTCAATTTCACGCAAGGTAATGGCCGTACGCAACTCTTCAGGCAAGCTTGCAACTGTATCATTCACCGTTTGCGCAATTTCTTTGGTCATCAGAGCAGATTCTGGCGTTTCCATCGTGCGCAACTCATTGCCATCTTCAAAATTCTCAGCATCTTCAATGTCAATGTCGGTGCTAACCGCTGGCCGACGACCCATTGAAACTAAGTAGTTTTTTGCCGTATTGATACCAATGCGATATAACCATGTATAAAAAGCACTATCGCCGCGAAAATTGGGTAATGCACGATAAGCCTTGATGAAAGACTCCTGCACCACATCTTCAATCTCAGTCTGATCACGTATCATGCGTGATAGTAAGCGCCCTAGCTTACGTTGATATTTATCTACCAACATACCAAAAGCCCGCTTATCACCACGCTGAGCGCGCAATACAAGCTCATGATCAATTTCACGATTGCCAGGTGTAGGAGTAACGGCCACTTCGCTTAAATTCCCTGTATGCTTAATCTTATTATAATTTGTTTCACAGCTAGAAGTATAACCTTGCATAGCAGGTTGCATGAAGCTAATTTGTGCTAGTTCTTGAATTTTACTGGTATAGATCATCTCGTTTTTCCCTCGCCCTTAACTACAAATTTAGGGTGCCTCTAAAAATTCAAATTTCTAAGCAAGACAAGGCGCGAACTAAAAATTTGAGCGCTGCATATAAATGATATGTAAGCGAAAA
>DIZU01000084.1:13041-14156 GCA_002429455.1 Methylotenera sp. UBA6020
ACGAAACTTGAATGTTTAGAGGTGCCCTTTATAATTTAGTCCTTTGTTACTTTTTTACAGTTGTTACGTTGTTTCTATTGCCTTTTATCAAGACAGCGATACACTCTTATAAGTTCCTTGCAAACACCTCTTCCCATATCCTCACATTCAATTAAAAATATGCAGCAATTTGACGTTCTGATTATTGGCAGCGGATTAGCCGGCTTATCGCTCGCACTCCGCACCGCAGATAACAAAAAGGTTTGTTTAGTGAGCAAACGCGCCATCAACGACACTGCCAGCGACTGGGCACAGGGCGGAATCGCTGCCGTATTGAATGACGACGATTCGGTTGAAGCGCATATTCAAGACACGTTGATCGCAGGGGCTGGATTATGTGATGCAGCCGTCACCAAACTGGTTGCCGAGCAAGGCAAACAAGCTGTGGAATGGTTGATTGAACAAGGTGTAGGGTTCACGCGCGAGCAAGACAACAGCGGCTACCACTTAACGCGTGAAGGTGGCCATAGCCATCGCCGTATTATTCATGCAGCGGATGCTACTGGCCATGCGGTGCAAATCACGCTATCGGATAAAGTACGTCAGCATCCGAATATCACCGTGCTAGAAAATCATATTGCAGTCGATTTAATCACCACGCGCAAAGTAACCCACACCAAAGTAGAAGCGACCGATGACAACGCTTGCTTAGGCGCTTACATACTGGATAAAAGTACAGGCAAAGTTATCACCATTGCTGCGCAAAATACCATTTTAGCCACGGGCGGTGCAGGTAAGGTCTATCTTTACACCACTAATCCGGATGTCAGCACTGGCGATGGCATCGCCATGGCGTGGCGCGCGGGCTGCCGTGTGGCTAATATGGAATTCATTCAGTTTCACCCTACTTGCTTGTTCCACCCACATGCCAAATCATTTTTAATTTCTGAAGTGGTACGTGGCGAGGGCGGCTTATTAAAACTGCCAGATGGCAGCAGATTTATGCCGGAACATGACCCGCGTGAAGAACTCGCTCCACGTGATGTAGTCGCGCGTGCCATTGACTATGAAATGTAAAAACGTGGGCTTGATTGGCGTTGACTTAGACATTTCGCACAAACCTTTAACGTTTATCC
>DIZU01000027.1:0-4588 GCA_002429455.1 Methylotenera sp. UBA6020
TGTATAAGAGACAGGTGCTATGGTTTAATTATGGCTGATGGACGCTTACTCATACATATTTAATTAACGGCAGTTTTGACCAAACTATATCGCCATTAGACCGTGGTTTTGCTTATGGCGACGGCGTTTTTCGCACGATGGTGATGCGAAACGGGGTGCCTGATAGCTGGCCATTCCATTACCAAAAATTAGTAGCCGATTGTGGTGCTATTGGTATAGTGTGTCCCAGTGCCGAACTACTCATGAGCGATTTGCAACAGTTATTTTCGCCAGATGAGATTGCGGTAGCTAAAATAATCGTTACCAGAGGTGAAGGCGAACGCGGTTACACCCCACCGGCTATTACCACGCCAATGCGGGTAATCATTAAATCTGCTATGCCTAATTACGCAGCGGTTAATTATACAAAGGGCGTTCATTTGCATGTATGTGAAACGCGATTAGCGCATCAGCCTAAACTTGCTGGGATCAAGCACCTAAACCGCCTTGAAAACGTAATGGCACGTATGGAATGGCGAGATGAGGCACTATTTGATGGCTTGATGCTGGACCAAGAAGATAATGTCATTGAATGCACCATGAGTAATATTTTTGCACGTTTTGATGGTAAATTAATCACGCCAGACTTAAGCCAATGTGGCGTTGCCGGCATCACAAGGCAGCGTATTATTGAGCTTGCAAACTCACCACGCTTAACAAAATCGCCGGGTGTAACAAGTATATTAGGGTTAACTGTTGAAGTCGCTCAATTACCGCTGAGTCTTTTATTACAGGCGGATGAAGTGATTATTTGTAATAGTTTGTATGGCGCATTTCAAGTCAATACCATCGCTAACAAGACCTGGTCACAACAACCTCTCGCCTCTACCATAAGAAATTTACTTACCCATGATTAAACGTATTAAACGATGGATGTTATTCAGTTTGATCGGGGCACTGCTGCTCGGCGCTTGGTTGACGTATTACGCGATTTCACCGTTAAAACTTCAACCTAGCAGCCAAGAAATTGTCATTCAACCAAATAGCAGCCTTACCAGCATCGCTAATCAATTAGTACAGCAAGGCGTGCTCAGGGAGCCTTGGCGTTTTATATTGCTCGCGGAACTACTAAAAAAAGCCTCTTTTTTACAGGCAGGTAGTTACACGCTTAATAAAAATATTTCACCTTATCAATTATTGCTATCGCTTAATCATGGTAAAACCACACAAGGTAGCGCGACTTTTATCGAAGGTCGCACTTTTGCACAGATGCGAGAAAAACTGGCCATTAATGACGCGGTTAAACAAACTATTGCAAATTTATCCGATGCTGAAATACTTAAGCTGATTGGTTCTGAATATAGAGTAGCCGAAGGTTTATTTTTCCCCGACACTTATTACTTTAATCGCAACACCACTGATATTGTCTTGTTACGACACAGTTATGAGGCAATGCAGAGTAAGCTTAGTCATGCTTGGGAGAATCGTGAGGATAATCTACCTTATGAAAATAGTTATCAAGCTTTGATCATGGCGTCTATTATTGAAAAAGAAACCGGCAAGGCTAGCGAACGTCCTATGATCGCCGGCGTTTTTATTAACAGATTGCGCATTGGTATGCGGTTACAAACCGACCCCACAGTTATTTATGGTATTGGCGCTAAATATGATGGCAATATCCGCAAAAAAGATTTAATGACCGACACACCTTATAATACTTATACACGAGATGGTCTACCACCCAGCCCAATTGCCATGCCAGGCATGGCTTCAATTGAAGCGGCTTTGCATCCAGTAAAAACAAAAGCACTTTACTTCGTTGGTAAAGGTGACGGTAGTCATGTGTTTTCTAATAGTTTAGAAGAGCATAATCGTGCAGTCGTGCATTATCAATTAGGAAATCTTAAAAATAAATCATGACAGGCAAGTTTATTACGCTAGAAGGCATGGATGGTGCAGGCAAGAGTACGCATATTCCAAGTATTATCGAAGCATTACAGGCACGTGGGTATGAAGTCGTCTCAACACGTGAGCCTGGCGGTACACCGTTAGGGGAGCGTTTGCGCGAACTTCTGCTGCATGAACCTATGCATGCTGAAACTGAAACACTGTTGATGTTTGCTGCGCGTCGTGAGCATATAGCCAATGTGATTGAACCGGCCTTAGTACGAGGTGCTTATGTATTGTCAGATAGGTTTACTGATGCCACTTATGCCTATCAATGCGGCGCAAAAGGGGTCGCAGCGTCTAAAATCCAAATGCTGGAGCAATGGGTGCAAGCAGATTTACAACCTGATATCACGCTGTTATTTGATGTACCTGTTGAGGTGAGCATGCAAAGGCTTTCTGCTGCCCGTACGCCGGATAAATTTGAACGCGAAGCGGCAGATTTTTTTACGCGTATTCGTTATGCTTATTTGCAGCGTGCTCAACAAAACCCTGCAAGATTTCGGATTATTGATGCCAATATGCCATTGGGAATTGTTGATAAGTCAGTTAAAGATATTATTGCAACACTATGATTTTAATATAAGTTAAATGAGTAATTTAAGTAAAAATTACCCTTGGCAAACTAACGTTTGGCAGCATCTTAATCAAGATAACCAACGGTTGCCACATGCACTTTTGCTACATGGGCGTGCTGGTATTGGCAAATATGATTTTGCACGTAATCTCAGCCAAACACTTTTATGTTCCAGTAAAAGCGAGCAAGGTCATGCATGTGGACACTGCTCAAGCTGCAATTGGTTTAACGACAACAGTCACCCGGATTTTCGTTTACTTAGCCCAGAGCAAGAGGCTGATTCGGAAGATAATGTTGTCTCTACAAAGAAAACCAAGAAAAAAACACAAATTTCTGTGGCGCAAATTCGTGAGTTGGGCAGTTTTTTAAGCCTGACTAGCCACCGCAGCAATGGGTTGCGTATCGTGCTTATTCATCCAGCAGAAGCACTCAACATTGCATCGGCTAATGCTTTGCTAAAAATGCTGGAAGAGCCGGCAGAGGGTGTTGTTTTTATTTTGGTAGCACATCAATTGCAACGTTTGTTACCGACGATTATCAGTCGATGCCAAAAAATAAATATGCCTATACCTGATGAAACTCAGGCATTAGCATGGCTAAGTGGGCAGGGTGTACAGAATGCAAAACAGCAATTAGCCTATTTAGAGGGCTCGCCGATTAAAGTGTTTATTGAGCAATTGCAATTCAGTCAACTCACGGAAATATGGCGTTTTCTGGCCTTAGGTCACAAACTTGAGCCGCATATCGCAGCGCCGACTTTGATCGAAAACTCGGTAGAAACTGGCATTATTGCGGTGCAAAAATGGCTATATGACATTGTTGCCATGCGATTGGGCAACCAAATACGTTATCACGTACAGTATACAAGTGCTTTGCAAGTACTGGCCGAAAAGGTAAACTTAAGTCGGTTATTTGACCTGCAAAAAAAGACTGATGAACTGCGTAAACTTGCGCTACATCCATTAAATCATGAGTTGCAAATGGAGAGCTTACTGCTTGAATATACACGGATTTTTACAAGTAAATAATGGCTTAAATCAAAGTGATACATTTCAACTGGTAGAGAAAAGTTATGGCTGAAGATACAGTAGAAGACAATAAAAGTACGAATGTCCCTAAACCGGGCGTTTTATCACTCGCAATTAAAGAAAAGGCTGCGCTTTATGCGGCTTATATGCCTTTTTTAAAAGGCGGCGGTTTATTCATACCGACCAATAAGCCATTTAAAATTGGCGAAGAAGTATTCATGCTGTTAAGTCTCATTGATGATCCAATGAAATTAAAGGTAGTGGGGCAAGTGGTATGGGTTACGCCAACCACGCAAGGTAACAGGCCGCAGGGTGTCGGCGTGCAATTTAGCGAAAAAGATGGCGGGGCAGAGGCACGAAATAAAATTGAGGGGATATTAGGTAACGCGCTAAAATCATCTCGTCCTACCCATACTATGTAATTTTTATATAAGACTTCTATGCTTGTCGATTCTCACTGCCATCTTAATTTCCCCGAGCTTTTAGCAAATTTGCCAGCTATCAGGCAGGCTATGCAAGATAATGAAGTAGGGCATGCGCTATGTGTTTCAGTTACCTTGCCAGACTTTCCGCAAGTGCTTGCATTAGCTGAAACAAATGATAATTTTTATGCTTCTGTAGGCGTGCATCCAGATTATGAAAATATTGATGAACCAACTGTCGATGGGTTGTTGGCGCTTGCCAATCATCCGAAAGTTGTGGCTATTGGTGAAACTGGCTTAGATTATTTTAGGCTGACGGGTGATTTGGAATGGCAGCGCACCCGCTTTCGTACGCACATCAGGGCTGCCATTCAATGTGGAAAGCCGTTGATTATTCATACGCGTAATGCAGCAGAAGATACACTGCGTATTATGCGTGAAGAAAATGCGCAAAAAGTAGGTGGCGTCATGCATTGCTTTACCGAAAGCTTAGATGTTGCCTTGCAAGCGATTGAGCTCGGTTTTTACATCTCGTTTTCTGGAATAATCACTTTTAAAAATGCTGTAGCGCTTAAAGAAGTGGCAAAACAGGTGCCTTTGAATAGAATGTTGGTTGAAACAGATTCTCCGTATCT
>DIZU01000027.1:4716-6102 GCA_002429455.1 Methylotenera sp. UBA6020
ACTCCGTATCTTGCGCCAATTCCTTATCGCGGCAGAACCAATCAACCTAGTTATGTCAAACATGTAGCGGAGGAAATAGCAAAATTGCGCGGCATTTCTTTAGAAGAAGTGTCTACCGCGACCACTGAAAATTTCTTTCGTTTATTTAAACATGCAATCGCTTAACGCTTACGATTAAGACATTTTTTAACAATATTTAAATATAACAAGGCAGTACATGCAATTAACAATGCTAGGTGTAGGCTCAAGTGCGGGGACGCCCATGCTAGGTTGTCAGTGTGCTACCTGCATATCTAGTGATAAACGTAATAACAGAACACGCTGTTCCAGCGTTATTCGACTGGATAATGGCAAGGTGATTTTAATAGACACTGGCCCGGACTTACGTCAACAAGCGTTAAGGGAAAAGCTGACGCACATCGATGCGGTGCTGTATACACATACCCACGCCGACCACTTGCATGGTATTGATGATTTGCGTGGTTTTTGTCAAATTCAACGCAGTCAAATTCCGTTGTATGGTAGTTCGGAAGCAATGACGCACATTGCCGATAAATTTGGCTATACATTACGTGAACCCAGCAATTTTTGGGATTTACCCGTACTTAAGGTTAACCAGATCAATGCGCCATTTCAGCTTTTTGATCAAGCTATCATCCCGATACCGCTCAGGCATGGGCATATCGACATTTATGGCTATCGAATCGGCGATATCGCTTATCTTACGGACGTGTCAGCAATCCCGGAAAGTTCGCTCGCGTTATTGCAGGGCTTGCAAGTGCTGCTTTTAGATTGCCTGCGCTACGAAACGCATTATACTCATATCAATTTTGAACAAAGTCTGCACTACGCTAGTCTCATTGGGGCAAAATTTACTTATCTGATACACATGACGCATGAGTTGGAGTATGCGGCATTAAGCGAGCAGTTACCCAAGGATGTGTACGTTGGTTATGATGGGCTTAAAATAACGGTTGATTAAGTCTGTGTGAGTTGTATTAGCACGATATGCTAAATGTTCGATAAATGAGACAATAATAGAATCTTCAGGAGATGAAAAAATGCAATTCACCATTAAAAAATTATGTTTAAGTTTAGCCATGGGTATGTTACTCGCCGCTACATTTGGCTTAGCTAATGCCGAAGCAGTCAATAAGGTCACTTATAACGAAGATCAATTTTTAAATTCGTTTAGTGGTAAATCAAAAAAAATAATCACTGATAAATTGGGCGCTCCGGTTAAAAAAGAGCTATCTGTAAAGCCAGCTGGCGCATCCAACATGCTTGGCCAGGTGGGTGCTGAAGAAAAAAATTCGAAGCGCGTTACTGTTGAAATGTGGTACTACAAAAATTTAGTCAAATACGATCCTAAACATACTTATAAAG
>DIZU01000027.1:6208-6349 GCA_002429455.1 Methylotenera sp. UBA6020
ATCCTAAACATACTTATAAAGAAACAGAAATTACTTTCGTCAATGACCGAGCCATGAACATTGCCTTTTTTAATAACCGATAGTTAAAACAGTGTGTGATAGTCATTACATCTAAAAATGACCAGTAAATAAAAAAGCCGA